>JANLVM010000893.1:0-17712 GCA_031364015.1 Gemmatimonadaceae bacterium | reverse complement strand
CCAAGCGGCACGGACGTGAAAACAAGAAGGGCGGGTCCCCCGAGGGGGGCGCCCATCCACACGCTCACCACACAAAAACCAGCACAGCAGTATTAATAGGCGCCGGTCGGAATCGAACCGACGGTGGGAGATTTGCAGTCTCCTGCCTTACCACTTGGCGACGGCGCCAGACCCAGCCACTATCCGACCGGGAGGCGCAATCTATCCAGGGCCCTGCGAGTTCGGTAGCGAAAACACAACGTTGGAACCGGCCTCCGAGCGCGACTTGCCCGCTGGCCGCGTGAGATCCGTCGCCAGGACCACCGACATTGATATGCTGCCCGACGGTCGCAGGAACATCACGACAACGACAGCGAGCCGCCCGCATTGTCCGAGGATCCCGCGCAGCATCCGTGGACGGGTGCGGTCATCCAACTGCTGTATGAAGTCCCCCAACCGCAGTGATCTACGTCCCCACCCGGCCAATCCTGGGCTGCGACAACTGCCGCGCCCCGGCCACCACCGCCAACACGGCCACAATCCCCGCGCCCACCAGCGACACCGTCAGAGAAGGCCCCTCGGTCAATCGTTTGTCAGTCGATTCGGTCAGTGCATTGGCCACCGCCAGCATCCACTGCCGCACGCTCAGGTAATGCAGCCCCGGGAACGTCGCACTCAACACCCCCTCCCAGAACACCACGTACAGCAATCCACTCACTAACGCACGGCGTGTAAGCAAGGCCAGCAACGTGAACAGCGAGGCGTACGCGGCGCCGCCGAATGCGGCGGCGATGCCAAACGCGCGCGTCACATGCTGCGGATCGTGCGCACCGGTGGCAATAAAGCCGGTGCCAAATACGGCGATCGCCGAGGCGAGTGCGGTGCCAACCATGGCAAACACCACGCGCACCAACACAATCCACCATCGGGGCGTGGTGGTGGTGACCAGGTACAACAGCGTCCCGTCATCGGACTCTGCGCTGAAGGCGCTGGTGCTCAGCAGCAACGCGATGATCGGGGTCGTCAAGGCCGACACCAACTGATCGTAGCGCTGCACGAGAAACGGCACCGGATCGCCGGAGAGAAATCCGCGAGACGCAAACACCAGCGCAAACACCATCGGCAACAACACCAACCCGGTCATGGTCAGCACCAACACGGGCGTGAACGTGCGAACGATCGACAGGTGACAGATGGCCCGCGCACTGCCCCACCACGACGGACGTCCGATCGTGGGACGTCGGGTCGCGCGCTCCAATACCGGCGCGGTCATCGGTCTACCAGGTAGGCGAACACGTGCTCCAGAGATTCATCGGTCACCTGCACCTCGTACAGCGTGCACCCAATGCGTTGTGCGACTGGCGCGACGGCCAGCGATAGCGCGGTGTAGTCGGTGGCGCGCACCGTCAGTCCCGTGCTGTCCAACTCCACGCCAATGACCGACGGCTCCTGCATCAACGCCGACGCCAGCGGGCGATCGGCACTCGTGCGCAATCGCACCGTATGCGGCCGGTCGGTCATGAGGCGGCGCAACCGGCGATAGTCTCCTGCCGCCGCCAGTCGGCCCGCCAGCACGACCAGGATATTCGAGGCCACGCTGGCTATCTCCTCGAGAATATGTGAACTGAGCAGCACCGCCGTGCCTTCCGCCGCGCGTTCCTCGAGCAAGCGCATCATGTGCAGCCGCTGCCGCGGATCGAGTCCGTTGAACGGTTCGTCCAGCAATACCAATGTGGGGTCGTGCACGAGTGCAGCGGCCAGCTTCACCCGCTGCCGCATACCCTTGGAGAACGTATCAATGCGTCGCGACGCCACCATATCGAGCTCCACCAGCGTAAGCGCACGATCCACCGCCGCCGTGACGTCGCAAACACCCAGCAACTCCGCGCGTGCCGACACGAAGGCGCGCGCACGCATCATGCCTGGCAACGCGTCCCGCTCGGGGACCAGCGCCACGCGGCGATACACATCCGGGCGGTCGACCGGCGATTCGCCATACACGCGTACTGCGCCGCTCGACGGCACCAGCACGCCAGCCGCGAGTTGCAACAGCGTGCTCTTGCCCGCACCGTTGGGCCCCAGGAGCCCAGTGATGCCCGCCGTCACCGTGCAGGAGATGTCATTCACCGCGACGACATCGCCGTACCAATGCGACACGCGGTCGAAAGACAGCGGGATCGCCGCTGAGATCGCGGTGGCGTCGGTCACGCGCGAATCCGTCGCATGCGCCAGATGAACAGCAGCAGCCCGGCCACACCGAGGCCACACGTCAGCGCGACATACACACCAATCGCTGGCGGGGCATTCAGTTCCATGCCTCGATTCGTTTCGCCAAACAGCATCATCGCCATGGTGCGCATCGCCCGAATGGGATCCAGCAGCTCGGCGGTCCGCCGACTCACTCCCGCCAGGTCATCAAGACCGGTCGCGACGGCGGCCAAAGCCAAGAATGTGCCGAAAATCGCGGCCGTCGCGTACGCGCGGCGCGGCGTCCAAGCGGCCAGTGCGGCGCCGATGCCACTCATCGCCAGCGCACTCAGCGTCGATTGTGCCAGGACCGGCCAAATACGATTGCCCATCGCCTTGAACGTCGCGGCAGGATCCCTGGCAATGCCTATCTCGCCAAGATACAGCAAGAGCAGAGGCGCCAACGACACGATGAAGACCGCAGTAAAAATCGCCGCGAAGCGTGACACCGCGTACGACAGTCGCGTCACGTCACGGGTGAACAACAACGGCAACAACTGATGCTGTTGGTCGCGACTGAGCACTTCCGGGACTTGCGCCGCCAGAAATAGCACGAACAACAGTAGCTGCCCGCCGATAAGCGGACCGTAGCGAACGGGCAACAGACCGTTCGATGCCGACGCGTTCGCGAGGATCGCCAGTGCCGGCAACATCGTCGCCACAATCACCAACACCGGAATCGCCTTGGCTTTGGCCGGTCGACCCAGGCCGAACATCGCGCGAAAGCTTTGCGCGTACAGCGCACTCCATGCGCCCGAAACGCCAACGCGCAGGCCGGTGTAGCGACGATAGCCAAGATCGTGAATCGCCGTCCGGCCTGACGTCGCGTCGTTCGTCCCCGGGGTCACGCGCGTGGATGCACTCACGATGCCACGTCGAACAGATCTTCCAAATGTCCCCGACGTCGCTCCATCCGCAGCAATGCCGTGTTTCGCTGCACCGCCACATCGCGAACTGCGTCGAACGCGGCACGGTCACCCTGCGCATCGGCCGAATCAGGAACGGTCACCATCACCGACTGTCGATCGGCGGTTGCGTGAACACCCATCGTTCCGAGCGCCTCAGCGAACGCGCTCGCGTCCCCATCAATCTCCACGATGAGCGTACTCGTCTCGCCGGTTAACACTCCAAGCCGCTCGGCGCGAATCAGGCGGCCGTTGTCGATCAGCACGACCCCGTCGCAGATGCGTTCCAGCTCACCCAGCAGATGGGAGGAGACCACGACCGAGATGCCAAATTCGCGCCCCGTTCGTTCGATCAGCGCGAGCATGTCATCGCGACCCGCCGGATCGAGTCCATTGGTAGGCTCATCGAGAATGAGCAGCGCTGGATCGTGCACCAGTGCCTGCGCCAGTTTGACCCGCTGCGCCATGCCGGTCGAATAGCCTCCCATGGGTCGATAGCGCTCTTCGAACAGACCAACGTGCCGAAGCACCTCGGCGGCACGTTCGCGCGCGGCGGACGGAGGAAAGCCCGAACACCGCGCCAGCCACGTCACGAACTCGGTCGCACTCATGTCGGGCGGCAGACAATCGTGCTCAGGCATGTAGCCGACGAGTCGACGAATCGCGTCGCGATCGACATCGATCGCGTGATCCATTACCCACGCCGTTCCGCTGGTTGGCTCGACCAATCCCAGAAGGATCTTGAGGAGCGTACTTTTTCCGGCTCCGTTGGCTCCCACCAGACCGGTGATGCCGGCCTCAATGCGCACCGTCAGCGAGTCAAGCGCCAGCACGGCGCCGTAGCGTCGAGTCAGCCCCTCCGTGGCAATGACGAATGAAGCGCTCACGCCGTCGCGTTGGCGGTGTCGAGTACTGTATCAGGCGTGTGTAGCAACATGCCGGCTTTGGCGGCGCGACGCTCAAGTGTTTCGGGATCGGCGAGGCTGCGCAACAACGCATCGGCCTGTCGATTCTGCAGGTACCTACCCTTCTCCCACCCTTCCACGATGCCTTGGGGCGTTCCGTAGCATAGCTCGGCCAGCTGCGGCACCTTCAATCCCAGCGACTCGCGCAACTGACGAATAGCCTTGGGGGCCAGCAGCGTATACTCCGCGCGAATGCGCTCGATCGCGGTACGTTCGGCCACATCACGCTGCTCGATGGTGCGATTCTCGTATTCACACTTATTGCACCGATAGAATTCACGCTCCACCACGGCCGCCATGCCGCTCACGCGTATCGTGACGGTTTCGGTCTGCAGGGCGTATCGCCCACCACAGCCGCGGTGCGGGGATCCATCGAGGGTGACCAGGCTCATGTGGGGCTGACGGGGGTGCGGATGGGGTGGGCCGTGCCGAAGCGGTCCACTGAATCGTCGAACAGTCGCCACCCAGACAGCGTCTGCGCCACCCCCAACGAGTGGGGATGGGGCGCTTCAAGGTCTGAGACGGCGGATGGCAAGGTGTACGGCCGTACCGCATCTCAGGATTCCCTACTCCGATCGCACTACAGGCCATGTCCGATTTCTGCCTTGTCCGTCAACCCGTGTTCGGCACCGCCGGCGCCTTGTTGGGTTACGAGATCCGATTTCGCGATCTCGATGACGGTCAGCACGCGTTCGTACAGAGTTTCCTGAGCGGCACGTTCGATCTGGTTCGCGGCAATCATCCAGCGTTCGTCTCGTGTACTCGCGCCCAGTTGCTCGAGAATGACTTTCAGGTCGTGGAACCCGCGTCCGTCATCCTGTTGCTGCCGCGCGACCTGGAAGCGGAACCGGAAGTGATAGAGGCGATCGTTCGTTATCGCGACGCGGGTGGTAGCATCGCGTTGGACGCGCTCGATAGCATGGAGCTGCCGTCGGAAACGCTGTTGGCCTACGTCAGCTGGGTGCGCCTGGCACTGCGCGGCGACGGAGCGGCAATGGTGGGTCGACTTCGGGATCGAGCGGCGCTGCTCAACGGTGATCTCAAGATCCTGGTTCATCAGGTCGAGACGGCCGAGCAGTTTGCCATGGCCCAGCAGCTTGGCGCTCAAGGCTTTCAAGGTACGTTTTTCAGCAGTCCGGAACCCGTGGCCGCGGCGGACCTGCCAGTGGGCACCGTATCGGCGATGCGGCTGATGGGTCTCGCGCGTGATCCCAATGTGAACGATCGCAAACTCGAGGAGATGATTGCCATCGATCCCGTCCTCACGTTTCAATTGCTGCGACTCGTCAATTCGGCCGCCGTCGGAATGCGCGGCGTGAGCTCTATCGGTCAGGCATTGCGTTTGATTGGCCGGAACACGTTCCAGCGCTGGCTTGCCGTGGCCGTGGCGGCTTCTCGCAAGTCCTCCAGCGGCGTCGATCAGGAGCTGGTCCGTCAGGCCGTCGAGCGGGGACGGCTCATGGAACAACTTGGCGGCGGTGCTCGCGATCCGGGTACGCTCTTTCTCGTTGGGATGTTCTCCATGCTCGACGCCGTGTTTCGGATGTCGCTCTCGGAGATTCTCGAGCGCGTCGCTCTCAGCGATGACGCGAACGCAGCGCTCCTCGATCGGACCGGTCCGTACGCCGATGCGCTTTCGTTTGCCGAATCCTATGAGATGGGATTGTTTGAGAACGCGTCCGAACTGGCACGGGACATGGGAGTCGATCCCGCTCGTATCGGCGAGTTGTACACGAACGCGGTTGGCTGGACCAACGAAGCGCTGGCCCCAATGCTCGAGGGACAGCCCGCCGTTCGGTAGTCGGGTCGCCCTGACACGCGCACGCACTGGGTGCTAAGCTCCGGCGTGCGCCTCATACATCACCTGACGCAATTCGCGCTACTCACTGGCGCCCTTTCGGCATGCGGCGGAAATACCAACACGCCCGCCGACACGGTGCGCCTGTCGCTGCCCGTTGGAGTCCGCGCGCCTGCCCCTGGCGACCCGTCGTGTCCGCGCAACGGACGGTGGCAACCGTGCGCGCTGGTGGATCGCGTGATCCACGCGGGTCTGTCGTTCAAGGCCACGGGAGACAGTGTACGGGTTCCGTTTCTCCCCGTTCCCGGAGTGCGCTATCGCGTGGCCGTGACTGACACGATGCTGGCGTTCTTCTTTCCCGACTCGACGGCGCTGGGTAAAGCGCTTGGGAAACTCGACACGGTGCGCGTGGCCCCGCCGCAGGACTCGTTATCTCCCTGGCCCGCTCCGCCGATGGTCATTCGGTCGGGAAATCTGCTGGCCTTGTATTTCGGCACGAGCGAGCGGCAGATCGAACGCGTGCGATTGGCGATCACGGCGGGCGCGCCGACTCCTTATTGACCGTCCCACGTTTGTTCGGTGTATACACGGTCTTTATCGTAGACTGGCCCAGTGCTCCGCAATAATTGCTGTTTTTGCAGTTTTTACTCGACATGTCTTCGTATTGAGTTGCCAATATGCCATTTCGTGACCAGATTTATGCGCAATTCGTCACGTTAGCGAGCACGGCTATTTCGACCATACAACTCGACTCTGTCCATGGCCTCCCCGATTAACCCGCGTTCCGTCGCCCTGCGCGAGATCACCCGCCGCCCCGTCCGCATCATTGGTCGTCCGGAAGACAAGGGCGTGCAGCAACCCACCAGCGCATGGTTCGGGTGCAACACCCTCAGTCTGCGGCAGATGCGCTCGAAGCTGCCCAAGTCGGTGTACTCCAAACTCGCAGCGGCCATTCGCCTCGGCAAAAAACTCGACAGCGACATCGCGCCGACCGTTGCGCAGATCATCAAAGAGTGGGCGACGTCGCGCGGCGTGACGCATTTCACCCATTGGTTCCAGCCGCAAACCGGCCTCACCGCCGAGAAGCATGATGCGTTCCTGAACTTCGACGAGAACAAACTTCCCATCGAATCGTTCACGGGCGAGCAACTCATTCAGTCCGAGCCTGATGCGTCCAGCTTTCCATCGGGCGGGTTGCGCGCGACGTGGGAAGCGCGCGGGTACACTGCCTGGAATCCGGCCTCGCCGGTGTTTATCAGCGAAACCGGGGGCACGAAGTATCTGTGCATTCCGTCGGTGTTCATTGGATACAACGGGGAAGCGCTTGATGAAATGACGCCCTTGCTGCGCAGCTCCGACGTCTTGTCGCATCGCTCGATGGAGCTGCTCGAACTCATCGGTGACAAAGGCGTCCTGCGCGTCAACACCACACTCGGCGTCGAGCAGGAATTCTTTCTGATCGATCGCGCGCACTTTGCGTTGCGCCCCGATCTCATCATGGCGAACCGCTCGCTCGTCGGCGCGCCGCCGCCACGCGGGCAGCAGCTGGAAGACCACTATTTTGGCGGCATCCCCGAGCGCGTGCAGGCGTGTATCAGTGAAGTCGAGCTCGAGCTCTACAAGCTCGGCGTGCCCATCGTCACGCGGCACAACGAAGTCGCTCCGTCACAGTTCGAGATGGCGCCCATCTTCGAGGATTCCGATATCGCGGTGGATCACAACCACCTCGTGATGAGCATTCTGCGCAAAATCGCGTTGCGTCACGGACTCCAGGCAATCGTGCACGAGAAACCGTTTGCCGGTATCAACGGCTCGGGGAAGCATTGCAATTGGTCGATGGCGATCACGTCAGACAACTCGCTTGACGGCACCAACTTGCTCAAGCCAGGCAAGACGCCGCATCAGAATCTGCGTTTCCTGATCTTCCTTGCGGCGGTGCTCAAGGGCGTGCACAAGCACGCCGGGTTGTTGCGTGCCGGCATTGCCACCAGTGGCAACGAACACCGCTTGGGCGCCAACGAAGCTCCGCCGGCGATCATCTCGGCGTTCCTTGGCAAGGGACTGACCCAAGTCATTGACGACATTGCGGCGGGTAAGACCTCACCCACCAACGCCGAACAGGCGATGCTCAAGCTCGGCGTCGCGAAGCTGCCCGAAGTCGAGCAGGACAACACCGACCGCAACCGCACCTCACCGTTCGCATTTACGGGAGCGAAGTTCGAATTCCGCGCGGTCGGTGGGTCACAGAGCATCGCCTTCCCGGTGATGCTGCTGCAAGCCGCAGTAGCCGAGGCCATCGGCGAAATGACCGATGCACTACGCAAGGAAATCAAAACAGCCAAGAGCACCGATGATGCCGTGCTCAAAGTGGTTCGCGCGGCATTCAAGGCGACGGCAGCCGTACGGTTTGAAGGGAACAACTACTCCGATGAGTGGGTGGTGGAAGCCGAGAAGCGTGGTCTGCTCAACCTGCGCCGCGCGCCGGAAGCGCTCATGCAGCTCATAACGAAAGAAGCGAAGGGACTGTTCAAGTCCACTGGTATCCTGACCGACATCGAACTCGAAAGCCGCTACCACGTGCGACTCGAGCGGTACGTGAAGGACATTCTGATTGAGCTACACACGCTGCAGGAAATCATCGACACGCAGATCCTCCCGGCTTCGTACGCGTACGTGGGCCAGATTGCGCAGGCGGCGGGTCAGGGTGCGACGGCGGGCATCAACATGCAACCGTTGGTCGACGCCGCCAACGCCACCACCAAGATGATCGCGACGTTGCAGAAGAAACGCGCCGAGCTTGCCAAGGTCACCACGAAAGCCGAAGGCATGCACGATGACATCGTCGCGCAGGGCGCATGGCTCACCAGTGCGGGATGCGAGACGATGAGTGCTGTGCGTGACGCCGCAGATGCGTTGGAGTTGTCCGTCGGTGACGAGTTCTGGCCGGTGCCGCGCTATCGGGAGATGCTCTTCCCGGTGTAACGTCCGGTTTCCTCATTCCCGGACCGCCCGTGCGCGCCCTGTTCGTCGCCTTGCTGCAAGTCACCGCCCCGACTCAGCCGCCACAGCGCCCCGTCAACGACCTTGGTGTGTTCGCGGTTGGTCAACGGGTAACACCGGCCGGAGTGCAGAGTGTCTTCACGGGTCGTGTCGCCGGAGTTCGCTTCGGGTCAACCGCAGGCGAGCTCTGGGCCGTCGTTCCCGGTAACGCGTGGCGTCTCGCGTGGCGCGACAACCGCGTCCTCACGCACGCCACGTTCAACGGGCGACCGGGTGTGCACGGCATCGTGATCGATCCGGTCAGTCGACGACCGCTCATCTCGTCGGTTGGCAAGCTCCCCGCCGACGTTGCCGCGAGTCGCACACCGGGCGGTCCTCCGCTTGCTCGCGCCAAATCCGTTTCGCAATTGATCGCCTACTCCACCGACTCGGCGGCGACCGTCATTGCGGAATCCGGCGCGCTCGGGGACTTCATGGCAGGAGGCCCCGCCGTCGCGCTTCGCAAAGGTGCCGATGGGCGTCGCGTCGCCGTGTTGCCGCTGCCTGCGGACGATAAACTGGTCGTGCTCGATGCTGACAACGGCGCTCGCCTTCGCACCGTGCCGCTTGGCGTGCTCCCCATCGCGTCCGTGATCTCGCCCGATGGCGCGACCGCGTGGGTGACAGTGTTCGGCGGTCCCAAGCCGAAACCAGGTGCACGAAGTGCTACGCAATGCTGCGATCCCGCGGCCGAACCGGTGCGCGTGAACGCGCGCGGCCTGGCACTTCCGGGCACCGTCGAACGCATCGACGTCGCCACCGGAATCGTCACTCATCGCATTACCGTCGGTAAGCATCCCACCGGCCTCGTATGGGATCAGGCTCGTCAACGACTGTACGTCGCCAACGGGAACAGCGACGATATCAGCGTGGTAGACACGCGCCGCAATGCACTGGTCGGAACGATTCCTATCGCTCCGTTTCGCGAGCGTCGTATCGGACTCACACCAACAGCGCTGGCGCTCGCGCCCGACGGGCAAACGCTCTATGCAACACTCGGTGGTGCGAACGCGCTGGCCGTGTACCGTGTGGCCGGTTCGGTAGGCACATTGGCGACGCTGCGCGGACTGATTCCCACGGGCTGGTATCCCAGTAGCGTCGATGTCAGCGCCGATGGTTCGACACTTGCGGTCGGCACGCTGTTCGGTGTCGGTGCCGGTACCGGTCGAACGGGTGGCCAGGAAGGTCGCTACGTGTTCGCGGAACGCGGCTCGGTCAATGTGATCACCATGCCGACCGACGCCGAGCTTGCGGCGTATACCGTAAGCGTCGCCGAAAACAATCGGCTCCACTTGAATAGCGGCCCTGCGGCCCCGTCACTCGTTCCCCGCGCCACCGCAATCGCGCGTGCCGTTCCCGAGCGACCCGGGGAAGCGAGCCTCATTCAGCACGTCGTGTATATCATCAAGGAAAACCGCACCTACGATCAGGTGCTCGGCGACATCGGCAAGGGCGCCAGCGACCCGAGTCTCACCATGTACGGTCGCGATATCACGCCCAATACGCACGCGCTCAGCGAGCAATTTGTGCTGCTCGATCACTTCTTCGCGTCCGGAGGCAACTCCGCCGATGGACACAATTGGCTCACCCAGGCCAACGAGACCGCGTATCCGATGTGGCCGCTGTACTTCGGCCGCAGCTACCCCAGCGAAGGCAACGATCCACTCACGTACTCGTCCGGTGGCTTCCTGTGGGAGGCCGCGCAGGCGAAGGGCAAGCGCGTAGTGAGCTTTGGTGAATACGCGCCGGCGCCAAGCGATTCCATGCCGAGCGTCCGCGCGAGACTCATGGCGATGATGCGCGACAGTGCGAACTATTCGCCGGCCAAGGCGCGTCGCACGCTCAAGTCGATGTACAACACGCGCAGTGAGATCCCCAGTCTCGATCGTATCCTGGTACGCGAATATCCCGGCTGGACGCAGGAAGTGCCCGACGTCATCAAAGCCGATATCGTGCTTGAGCATTTGAAGGAGTGGGAGGCATCGAAGCAGATGCCGCATTTGACGCTGATGCTGCTGCCGAACGATCACACGCAGGGTACGTCCTCCGGTTGGTGCACCCCCCGCGCCTGCGTGGCCGACAACGACCTCGCCCTCGGCAAGGTCGTCGAAGCCCTCAGCCGCTCGTCGTTCTGGAAGTCGATGGCGATTCTGGTGGTTGAGGACGACGCGCAGAATGGCGTCGATCACATCGATGGGCACCGCACCGTTGCCATGGTCGCCAGTCCGTATGCGAAACGTGGAGCGATCGACAGCACGTTCTACAGTCAACCCAGCATGGTGAAAACCATTGAGTTGATGCTGGGACTGCCGGCCCTGAGTTTGTTCGATCTGGTGGCGACAGATATGCGCCGGAGTTTCATCGGTCCCACGGAGAAGCCCGACTTCACACCGTACACGGCGCTCGTGCCAAAGCAGTCGTTGTTCGAAACGAATGTGAAGGTGGGTGCCATCACCGGGCCCCATGCTGCGGCTCGACGTGCTGCCGCGCTCGCCAGTGCGCGCATGAACTTCCACGAACCCGACGCTGCGCCCACCGAGAAACTCAACCGCATCCTGTGGGGTGAGGCGAAAGGATGGAATGTGCCTTATCCCTTCGTCAAACAGTCACTGTTCTTTCCGTTGGCGGTGGATATCGACGACGACGACCGCGAGGAGCGCCGCACAAAGAAAAAGCGCTAGCGATCTGGCGCCTCGCGCGACTCGCTGGCAAGCAACGCCGCCTTGCGTTCGAGTCCCCAGCGGTAGCCACCCAGCGCACCGTCGCTGCGCAACACGCGGTGACAGGGAACGACAACCGCCGCAGGATTCGCGCCGCACGCCGACCCGACGGCGCGCACCGCAGCGGGAGAGCCTACGCGCCGCGCCAACTCGGCGTACGTAATGGTCTCACCGCGTGGAATGCGTGTCAGCTCTCGCCACACCCGCTGCTGGAACGCGGTGCCACGTAAATCAAGTGGCAGCGTCGTGGCGAGTGCGGCACCGCTCGCGGCCAACACGATGGCGTGCGCGACCTCACGCACAGCGACGTCATCAACGATCAGCGTTGCGGCGTGCAATTCCTCCTGCAGCATCGACGTGAGCACGTCGGCATCGTCTCCCAGAATCACGCGGCAGACGCCTCGCGCGGTCATCGCGACCAACGCCTGTCCAAGGGCGCACGCCACCACGGTGAAGTACACTGTTTCGCCACGCGCACCGCGTCGATAGGCACCCGGCGACATGCCAAGATGCTGTTCCGACGCCGCATAGGCACGTGGCAGCGAATCGAACCCTGCGTCGAACGCCGCGCGAGATACCGAGCCGCCCGATCGCAGCTCGGCGCGTAACCGTTCCGACCGCCTACCGATCTGCCACTCCTGCGGAGAACAGCCTACGAGGCGCGTGAACTGTCGTTGCAGGTGCGCCCGACTGAGTCCGCTCACCGCTGCCAGTTCCTCAAGCGCGATCGGGCCATCGTGCGTGTCGAGATGCGTCAAGGCACGTACGACGGCAGCGGTCGACGCAGCGGCGGCGGCGCTTTCTGGTGCGCAGCGTTTGCAGGCGCGATAGCCCGCCGCGCGCGCGGATGTCGCATCGACATAGAACGCGACACGATCGACGCGCGGTCGTCGCGACGGACACGATGGGCGGCAAAAAATGTTCGTCGAGGAGACCGCGTACACAAACGCGCCATCCCACGCGCGGTCGCGATCGAGCACGGCGCGCCACCGCGGGTCGTGCGCGGTGTCGGCGGTGGATGCGGTGGTGGACGGTGCGGCCATGGGCGGATGCAGTGCGAGAGTCGTCATGGAAGATACGTTGCCGCAAACGCGACGGCATAGCGACACGCATCGTGCGGTCAAACGAGATGACGCGCGCGCTACTGGCGCCGTCGCGTTCCAGACTGCATGCTCAACCCGTACACCGGCGGCTCACCGCACAGGAACACGGTCCGGAGGCTGAATGGGACGCGAAGATCAAAGTGCCCGTCTGGAAGCCCTGCTTCGAGCGTGGCCGGGAGTCGAGTCAATTCCACATCGCTTCGGTGGGCTTGAGTTCCGTGTCGATCGTCGTGAGATCGGCCATGTGCATCCCAACGGCATGCTCGATGTGCCGTTTCCAATGCGCGTACGACGCGATTTGGTTGCGGCCGGTCGCGCCGAGGCCCACCACATGCTGCCCAACACTGGCTGGGTGACATTCCGTATTCGTACCGAGCACGATCTTCCCGCTGCGGTCGCGTTGCTGCGCATGAACTATCTCCGACTGCTCGGCGCGCGCGCGCCGATGAACGTGATGCCGATCGTGGGAAGTGTCACGCTGGTTCGCGACACGGATGCGGGAGATTTGCCCGCTTAGGCAGCGGTAAAGAATAATCTTTACAAACACTGTTGAGGGTACTACCGTACCGACGTGACCGATGAGCGTGCACTCAAAGCGCAACTCGCGGGTTTGTGGCCGCATCTGGATGAGCGCGCGCGGCGCCTGTTTGCGGCGAGCGCGGCGCGACGATGGGGGCACGGCGGGGTGTCGATTGTGAGCCGGGCCTGTGGGTTGTCCCGCGTCACCATTACCAAGGGACTGCGGGAACTCGACGACGCGCCGCTGTCGGCCGGTCGGGTCCGACGCGTGGGGGGTGGCCGCGCGATGGTGGAGGTGAGCGATCCGACGCTCCCCGATCGCCTCGAGGTCTTGTTGGATCCGGCGACGCGCGGCGATCCGGAGTCCCCGCTCCGCTGGACCAATAAGAGCACGCGCGCCCTCGCGGCCGAGTTGACGAGCGAGGGGCATCCCGTCAGCTACGTCACGGTCGCGGAGATCATGCGATCCATGGGCTACAGCCTGCAGGGCAATCGGAAGACGGAGGAAGGCGACGATCATCCGGATCGGGACGCGCAGTTCCGGTTCATCAACGCGGAGGTGCGGAAAGCGCTCGCGGCCAAGCGGCCGGTCATTTCCGTGGATACGAAAAAGAAGGAGTTGCTCGGCAACTCTCAGAATGCGGGGCGGCAATTGCGCGCGGCGAAGACGCCGCATCGTGTCCAGGTGCACGACTTCCCCAGTCCGTCCGTGCCCCGCGCGTACCCGTATGGTATCTATGATCTTGGGCAAAACACCGGGTTCGTCAATGTGGGAACGGACCATGATACCGGGGCGTTTGCGGTGGCGTCCATTCGCGGGTGGTGGCGGGCGGAAGGCCGACGACTCTACCCGACCGCACGGAGCCTGCTGATCACTGCCGATGGCGGCGGCAGCAACGGCTATCGGTTGCGGCAGTGGAAAATGCGGCTGCAAGCGTTGGCGGACGAGACGGACCTCGTGATCCGGGTGTGCCATTTTCCGCCCGGCACCAGCAAGTGGAACAAGGTGGAGCACCGCCTCTTCTCCTTCATCTCCTCGAACTGGCGCGGCGAACCCCTGCGCGACTACGAGACGATCGTCCAGTTGATCGCGCGAACAACGACGGCCAAGGGCCTCCGGGTCACCTGTCGCTTGGATCGGCGCCGGTATCCGGTGGGCCAGAAGGTGTCCGACGACGAGATTGCGACCGTACGCCTGACCCCAAACGCGTTTCACGGCGAATGGAACTACGCCATCCATCCACGATCGTAATGTACATGTTATTGTTTACCGCTGCCTTAGTCGTCGCCAGTAAATAACATTTACAAAGCTTTACGCGGACGAATCGCATTGAGCTCGGCGCTCACCCGCGACGCCGTGTACGAGATCCTCGGCGCCGTGATGGACCCCGCGGTCCCGTGATCAGCGTGGTGGAGCTCGGCATCGTGCGCGGTGCGCGCGTGGACGGGGATACGGTGGATTGGTCAGGATGCACGCAAGAAGTTGCGCGCCTCTGGCTTCGCGCCACCGGGGAAAGCCGAGCCACAGGGGTTGGTCACGCTGTCACGTGCGCGCGTGGCGGTCGTGTGCCCGTTTTGTGCCAGCAGCGACAAGCGGCTGCAAAGTGAGTTCGGGAGACGGCGTGCAAGGCGATCGTGGATCAGCCAGATAGCGGACCAGACCGCGTACGTCGGCAAGCTCACAAAGCTCACCTCGCCGGTGGTCTCATCCTCATTGACAGGTTCCGTGTCAGCGTCACTTCCCAGAGATCGCTCTCTGCTTCGGCAACGGTGAAGTACAGATGGCGATTGTCCGTGGAGAAGATGACGCGTGCGGGGCGACGCGCCGAGTCGTCGAGTCGCAGCAGCATCGTCGGCGAACCGCCGTTCAGCGGCACCGAAATGAACGAGTGGACACCCGTGGTGTCGATGAGCCGAACGTACGCGATGCGCGGATCCGGACCGACTGCAGCAGCCGCGAGTATTCCACCGAGCCGCTTGCCGCTCGCGAGCTCGCGGGAGTGGCCGTCCCTGGAGTAGGCCATCAGGCTGCCCTTCTGGACCTGGATCAGGTATCGTCCGTCTCGCGTCCACTTTCCGACGGCGCTGTCCCGCGTGGGCTCACTCCAACGGCCGTTCGCTCGCAGGCTGGACGTCATGACGCCCGTGGGCGTTTGCGTGAACGCCAGCCGGCGTCCGTCGCTGTCCCAGTTGGGATAGGAATTGTCGAGAGTATCGGTGGTGATGCGCGTGGGATTGCCGCCCTCGGCGTTCACGACGTATACGTCGCGCAGCCCGTCCTTCGCGGGTTCGCGATGGTGATACGCGACGCGACTCCCATCGGGCGACCACTTCGGCGCGAAATCATCACCGTGTCCGTTGGTGAGTTGGATGAATTCGCCGCCGGATGTGCGGACCTTGAAGATGTGAGATCGGCCGCCCCGATCAGACTCAAAGGTGAGCCACTCACCGTCGTCGGTGACGTCCACGGTCTCGATCGTCTGGTTCTCGTTCGTCACAGCGCGCAGCGCCGTGGAAGAGGTGGCAGCACCGCGCGTGATCGGCGCAGCGACGACGTTGGAACGGTAAGCCAGCACGCTGTACACCAGGCGTGAGCCGTCGCGCGACACGCTGATGCTCTGCGCGTTCGATCCTGTGGTGAGACGCCGAGCACGGCCGACGGGTCTGCCCGCAGCGTCGGTCGCCTGATGGTGGACGTCCCATGCACCGCCGACATTCGAGGTGTAGAGGATGCCACGATTGTCGGGAGTAAACACAGGACTGGCAAACGTCGCGCTCGTTCCCGTGATGCGCGTCGGAGCGCTGCCGTCGAGCGAGGCGGTCCACAGCGAGTTGGGGCCCAGATTGCCGAATGCGGTGCTTCCGAATGCAAACGCGGGATTCCCTGAAACGAAGGCGAAACGTGTCCCGTCGGGTGACCACGCGAGCGAATGAATGGCCCATATACTGCCCGCCAACGAGCGCGCGCTTGCGCGTCGCGCGCGCGGTCGCACTGCGAGGCTGCGCGACGAACTGCGCTGTACATCGTGAATGAAGATGGAATCGCCGAAGGGATATGCAATCTGTTTTCCATCGGGTGACCACGTCGGCGTCGAGTAGTAGGAAAGCCCATCGCCGATCAGGCGGCGCGCGCCGCCCAGCGACGGAACGACGAACACGCGCCCGCGGACGTCGCCTCGATCACCTTCAGCGGCAAGGAAGGCCACCTGGCTTCCGTCGGGCGACCATCTGGGCCAGCGATGGTGACGCACAGAGGCGCCGCTGATCATCACGGCATCGCCCCCTGAGACCGGTCGCACGTAGATCCGCATCTGCGCCGCAGTGCCGGCAGCGTATGCAATGAAGCGAGCGTCGGGAGAGAGTGCCGGGTCGAGCTCGAGGCCGGCGTTGTTGGTGAGCTGGCGCGTCGCACCCAACTCCACCGACCGCCAATAGTCGCGCATGCGCGGGTATTCTGCCACTGTGAGCAGCGTGACGACGGCCACGGCGCCAGCCGCTGCAAGCAGCGTCCCGCGCCGTGACGAAGACTGGGCCTTGCTCGGTGAGGGCGTGGCGGCCGCCATGCACTCTTCCAGTTGCCGGATGACATGCGCCGCAGTTGCCGGGCGACGCTCGCGCTCGGGTGAGAGACAAGCACCTACGAGCTGACGCACCGGTGCCGACACTTCCCGCAACATCCCGATGCGCGCATTTGCGGATGCGTGTCTGTCGGGTGCCTTGCCGGCGAGCATCTCGTACAACAGGCAACCAAGCGAGTACAGGTCTGTTCGCGCGTCCACATGGGCAGTGCCGGCCGCCTGTTCGGGGCTCATGTAGGGGTGCGCGCCCATGATCGCGTCCGCTTCATCTTGTGATGGAGGCGGCCGCGCACCCGACACGGCGTCTGACGCCGCAATCGCGCGCGCGACGCCGAAGTCTGCGACCATCGCATGGCCGTCTGCCAACAGAATGTTCTCGGGCTTCACGTCGCAGTGGACGAAGCCCGATCGGTGCGCGTAGTCCAGAGCCTCGGCAATCTCGACAGTGATGCGCAGTGCATCACGCAACGGGATCGTGCCCACGCGTGTGAGTCGCATGCGCAGCGATTCTCCCATCACGTACGGCATGACGAGGTACGGCACGCCGGCCCTCAAGCCGGAATCGAGTAACGGGAGGATGTGCGGGTGTGCGAGTTGCGCCGTGATCTGTATCTCGCGAAGGAAATGTTCGACGCCGGCGGATAAGACCAACTCGGGGCGCATCACCTTGATTGCGACGTGGCGAGCATGCACGGCGTCGCGAGCGAGGTACACCCGTGCCATCCCCCCGTGTCCGATCTCGCGCTCGACTACCCATTCGCGAAGCACCTCCGAGGTGCTGTCCGTCGCCGCGCCGTCGGATGCGGAGGTGGATGCGGGTGCAGATGCGGGTGCAGACGCGGGTGCAGATGCGGGTGCA
>JANLVM010000829.1:0-4923 GCA_031364015.1 Gemmatimonadaceae bacterium | reverse complement strand
CCACGGCTGTCCTGTCGTCTGCGGGCGTGAGATCCCACGCCGCGACCCAGCGGTCCGTGTCGAGCGTGCCGTGCAGTGGGCTGCCGGTGTTGCTGCCGTACATGTTGACCACGTACTCGGACGCCCGAGCGCCCAGCCGCTTCAGGTTGAGATGTGCGTTGCGCGCGACGAGCGGATCGAAGGTCCAGTAGATCGTTGCCACGCCGACACGGCGGCAGAGCTCACGCTGGTATCGCTTGAGGCGCTCGCCGACATGCGTGCCACGTGCCTCGGGGCGCACCGCCAGAAGGTCCGACCAGTGAGCCAAATCGCCCTTATAGGGGCCGGTCATGCCGAAGACGAAGCCGACCATGCGTCCGCTTGGAGAAAAGGCCGCAGCACAGACGCCGCTCAGCTTCTGCGAGACCATGAGGATCGCGGCTGGGACCCGCTCGCGGAAATTGTCGCCCCACGTCTCCTCCTGAATCGCTACGCACTCGTGGTATTCCCCGAGGGTTTCCACCCTGCGAAAGAGCAAACCGTCTTCGGAAACATGGGGAGCCTCAAAGGCGGCGGGGGTGGACCGGTCGAAGGAGGTGCGAATCATTCGGTGTACTGCTCGGTCGGAAGGGCCGGGAGGAGAGGAACGCCTCCCCTCTCTTGCCAAACTGCGATCTCATCTCTAGCTTGGCGTTCGGTTGTATACAATATAGTATACGAAAGAGCGTACGCCGTAAGGTGGCGCTATTCGACAACCGCATGGTCCCCCCCTCCCCTCCCTCGTTGGAGCCTGTATGCGATCCTCGGCAGGATGGCGCCTCCCCAGCTTCCTCACCGCCTGCACCGAGGCCGTGCGCTGCGCGGCCCCCGTACTGGTCGGTGCCCTTGTTCTCCTCGCACCAGCGTACGCGTTCGCTCAGGGCGGCACCGTCGTCGGTCGTGTCACCGATGCCGGCACCGGCCACGCGGTGGCCGGTGCCTCCGTCGTGATCGAAGGAGCCTCGCTCGGCAGCACCTCAGGATCGGACGGTCGGTACCGTCTGGTCAATGTCCCGGCGGGGTCCTACACCTTCGTGGCCCGCCGCATCGGTTTTGCCTCCAAGCGACAGTCTGTTACCGTCGGCACCGGCAGTGAGGTGGACGCCAGCTTTGCGCTGAATGCGAGCGCGATCGCGCTCGACCAGGTCGTCGTGACGGGCACTGCGGGCGCGCAGGAAAGGCGCTCCATCGGCAACGCCATCACAACGATTCACGCGGCTGAAGAGCTCCGGAAGTCTGGCGCGCCGAACGTCACCAGCCTGCTCAGTGCGCGCGCACCTGGGGTGACTGTGCGCGCCCGAAGCGGCCGGCTCGGTGCGGGTCCCGCCATTGAAGTACGCGGGCGCAACAGCCTGTCACTGGAAAACGCCCCCCTCGTTTACATCGATGGCATCCGAGTGAACAACGCGACGAGCACCGGGCCGCTTGCGGTCGCCGGACGCCTCGGCGGTCAGGGGGCGACGGTGGCGGGCCGACTCAACGACATCGATCCGAATGACATCGAAAGCATCGAAATCATCAAGGGTCCGGCCGCCGCCACGATCTACGGCACCGAGGCTTCCAACGGCGTAATCCAGATCATTACGAAGCGAGGCGCCGTCGGCGGCAAGCCGCAGGTGTCCTTCCAGATGGAGCAGGGCATCATCGAGTTTGCCAACGCTGCGGAGCGCGTGCCGACCAACTATTTCAGGGTCCCCGCATCAGGCACCATCGTGAGCTGGAACGGTATCGCACAAGAGGCCGACAGCGGCCGTGCCATCTATGGAACGGGACAGCTGCGCAAATACACCGGCTCCGTTTCAGGTAGCCGAGAGGCGGTGCGGTATTACGTCAGCAGCACCTATGAGACCTCGCTGGGCGTCGAGCCAAACAACTCGATTCGCCAGCTGTCGATGCATTCGAACCTCGACGTGCAGGTTCACCCGTCGACAAACTTTGCGACGAGTCTCAACTACGTCACGGCGTCCAATCACCTTGGCGCAGACGTCGGCGCGTCGCCCCTGCTCGGCGCGCAAGTCGGACACGGCAGCGTGTTTGCCACCACACGCGGTTTCTTTGCTGCCGTACCCGAAGTGCCGCAACGTCTTTTCGACAACTCCGATCGCATCGACCGCTTCACCGCCAGCGGTACACTGACCAACAAGCCCACCAACTGGTTCACGCAGCGCGCCATTGTCGGCATCGACTACACCGGAGAGGATGCGCGCGCACTGGAACGGTTTGCTCCTCCCGAAATCGCGAGGTATCTCTCGCCGGCATCCGCCGCCGGCAGCATCGGCCAGACGCTGCGTCGGAACAGCATCGTCAGCGCCGACTATAGTGGCAGCGCAGTTCTGAAATTCACTGAACAGTTCTCGTCGCGGACGTCGGTTGGCGGACAGTTCTATCGGACGGCACTCAATACCAGCTTCCTCGCCGGACTGGCGTTTCCGGCGCCCGGTGTCGAAGTCGTTTCCGGCGCGACCACGCCGCAGGGATCAACGCAAAGCGAAGTGATCAACACCACGATCGGCGCCTACACCGAACAGCAATTCTCCTTTCGTGACCGACTGTACGTCACCGGCGGTTTACGTGTCGACAACAACAGCGCGTTTGGCGCGGATTTCAAGTGGGTCACCTATCCCAAGGTGAGCGGAAGTTGGGTGCTGGGGGAAGAGGACTTTTTCCCCTGGAAGGATGCCGTCAACGTGTTGCGGCTACGTGCGGCCTATGGTGAGTCGGGGCGCCAACCGAACGCGTTTGCCGCACTGCGCACGTTCGCTGCTGCCACTGGCCCGAACGGATCGAGCGCCGTCACGCCGGCGTCCCTCGGCAACCCGGATCTCCGCCCGGAAAGAGGCAAGGAAATCGAGGTGGGCTTCGAGGCTGGTTTCTTCCAGCGGCTGTCGGTCGATTTCACGTACTTCACCAAGAAGACATTCGACCAGATCGTCAGCCAGCCTGTCGCCCCGTCCAGTGGCTTCCCGGGCGCGCAGTTTCGCAACCTTGGCCGAGTTGACAACAGCGGCATCGAGTTGAGCACCACGCTCCGTGCGATTTCGCGCCCATCATTCTCGTGGGAGATCAACGGCAATCTCGCGACGAACGGCGACAAAATCCGCGATCTCGGGGGCATCTCCAGCCTTGTCGCGAGTGCCGGTTTTGCGAACGTCGTCGGATATCCAATTGGCGGCATCTGGACCAAGCGCGTTGCCTCGGCGGACCGCGATGCCACCACCAATCTCGCCACGAACGTGCTGTGCAACGGTGGCGCGGGCAAGCCTGCCATCGCCTGCGCACAGGCGCCGTTCCTGTATCTCGGAACACCGACGCCAAAGTTTACCGCCGCGCTCGGCACCACTATTAATATCGGCGAACGGCTTCGACTGTATGCGCTCGGCGATGTCCGTCGCGGCAACCGGGTGTTCAACGCGATCGAGCAGCTCCGCTGCACGGGTGGCGTGGGCGCGCAATTGTGCCGCGCCAATTACTACCCACTTGAGGCATCACCGACGTACCTCGCGGGCGCCGTTCCGACGGCCCCAGCGCAGGGCATCACCGCCGAATACTTCCAGGACGCCTCGTTCGCCAAGCTTCGCGAACTGTCGGTCACGTACACCCTTCCCGCATCGTGGCTTCGGTCGCGCGCCAGTGTGACGGTAGTCGGTCGCAATCTCCTGACGTGGACCAAGTATCGCGGGCTCGATCCCGAAGCGAACGCCAACAACGCCGGAACCACTACATCGGCACTGGACCAGGCCGTGACGCCGCCGCTCCGGATGTTCACCACCACCATCAACATTGCCTGGTGATATTCATGCGCATTCAAAAAATTGCGACCGTCGGGGTCGTGCTCCTCGGCATCGGCATCACGGCCTGTACCGACATCACCGCCCTCCAGCAGGTGAACCCCGGCCAGGTATCCGCAGCCACGCTGTACATCCCGTCGAACGCGCAGTTGCTCGTGAACGGCGCCATCTCGGACTTCGAGTGCGCGTACACGCGCTACGTCGTCGGCAGCGGGTTGCTCATCGACGAGCTCTCCAACGCCATCGCCAACACCGCCAACTTTGACTTCGACGCGCGACGCGCCTTAACCAACGCGGCCTATGGCACGGGCACGTGCGGAGCAAACCAGCAGCCACCAATTTACACGACGCTCTCGACAGCACGCGGGTCCGCGGATACGGTCCTCGCTCGTCTGCGTGAGTGGACCGACGCCAGCATGCCGGCGGGCGTAAGCCGCACGAAGCTCATCGGACAAGCCGCCACGTACGCCGGCTACAGCTTGGTGCTTCTTGGCGAAGGGATGTGCACGGCCGCAGTCAACGTCAGCGCAGAAATGACACCGGTGCAGCTATTCGGCGAGGCCAAGGTCCGCTTCGACTCGGCGGTCACCGCCGCGACGACTGCCAACGATGCGCCGACGCTCAACCTGGCGTTGTTGGGTCGCGCGCGGGCTCTGCTCAATCTCTCGCAGCCAGCGGCCGCCGGCACCGATGCCGCGCGAATCCCGGCGAGCTTCGTAGCAAACACGGGTACTGACAACGTGACGTTGCGTCGCCAGAACTTCGCGTTCCTGTCGATCAACCAGAACAGCTGGAATACCGTTGACGCGACATTCCGCGGGGTGACGATCAATGGCGCGCCCGATCCGCGCGTGGCGGTGACCAACACCGCCCGCAACGGTACGGCTCCGGGTTCGGTGGTGTGGACGGCGGACAAGTATCCGCTCATCACGACGCCCATGGCGATTGCGCGATACGCCGAGGCGCAACTCATCGTTGCTGAGGCGAAGCAAGCCGCCGGCGACCTCACGGGAGCAGCGAGCACCATCAACGCGGTGCGTGCGACGCGCGCCGGCCTGCCAGTGTACGACGTCACGGGTCAGTCGAGCGCGCAGGTGCTCGCGACGATCATCGAGGA
>JANLVM010000810.1:0-1620 GCA_031364015.1 Gemmatimonadaceae bacterium | reverse complement strand
CGTCGCCACCGCCTCCTCCGGAGCCGTCATCCGAAACGTCCGGTAATATACCCTTCGGTCTGTTCTTCGCGTGGGGCCGTGAACAGCTGCTTGGTCGTGCCGTGCTCAACCATCGTGCCCATATAGAAGAAGCTCGTCGTGTCGGAGACACGCGCCGCCTGCTGCATATTGTGCGTCACGATCACGATGGTGAATTCGCGCTTCAGGTCGAACACCAGTTCTTCGATGCGCTGGGTACCGAGCGGATCCAGCGACGCCGTGGGTTCGTCAAGCAGGATGACGTCGGGCTCAGGAGCGATGCTGCGTGCCAGACACAGTCGCTGCTGCTGACCACCTGAGAGGCTCATCGCATTGGCCTTCAGACGATCCTTCACTTCTTCCCACAGCGCGGCACGCTGCAACGATCGCTCGACGATCTCAGCGACACGAGCCTTCGAGAGTGAACGATCCAGCACCAACCCCGCGGCCACATTGTCGGCAATGGACATGAACGGAAACGGCGTCGGCTTCTGGAACACCATGCCGATACGACGACGCAGCCGGATGGGTGAGATGTCTGACGCGTAGATGTCCTGGCCGTCGAGCAGCACCCGTCCTTCGATCCAGGTGCCCGGCACTGTCTCATGCATGCGATTGAGCGTTCGCAGAAACGTGGACTTTCCGCAACCTGACGGACCGATCAGTGCGTGCACCTGATTGGACGCAAACGACAGCGTCACGTCCTTGACGGCCACGAGATCGCCGTACATCGCACTCAGGCCCTCGGTCTGCACGCGCACAGCCGCTGGTGTCATTGCCGGCCAAAACGCTGGGCCGTGACCACGCGCGCGGCGATGCTCAGGACAAGCACCACAACGATGAGTACGAGCGACGCCGTCCATGCCAGTTGATGCCATTCCGGATACGGACCGGTCGCATACTTGTAGACGACCAGCGGCAGTGCCGCCATCGGGCGATCGAGATCGTAGGAGAAGTACTCGGATCCAAGCGCAGTAAACAACAGGGGCGCGGTCTCGCCGGAGATTCTGGCCACCGACAACAGCGAGCCGGTGACAATGCCGGGAAGCGCGGTGCGAAGTACAACCACCAACGTCGTCCGCCAGCGAGTGTACCCAAGCGCCAGTGCCGCTTCGCGCAACGAATCCGGTACGAGTCGCACCAACTCTTCGGTCGTTCGCATCACCATGGGAATCATCAGGAAGGCCAACGCGAACGATCCCGCGAGCGCAGAGAAGTGACGTTGCGTCGCCACCACCCAGGTCCAGGCAAGCAGGCCCACCACGATGGAGGGCGTGCCATTCAACACATCGGCAACGAATCGCGTGATCCATGCCAGCCGCGTTCCGCGATACTCGCTCGCGAAGAGGCCGGCGGCGATGCCCACGGGAACACCGACCAACGAGGCCACTCCGACAATCATGAGTGTGCCACTGATCGCGTGCGCGACGCCGCCCCCGGTTTCGCCGACTGGCGCGGGTCGGTTCAGAAAGAAGTCGAGCGATAGCGAAGACGCGCCTTGAATGATCAGCGAACCGAGAATGAAAAACAGTGGCAGGACGGCAAGGGCCACTGCGATCCCCATCAGTGTCACCATCACTCGCGACTTGCCGCGCCGAAGCG
>JANLVM010000782.1:0-1935 GCA_031364015.1 Gemmatimonadaceae bacterium | reverse complement strand
GTCTAACACCAAACTCGCGAGCAAATCAAATGCCGGCCTGTTTTCGGCCTCAAGCTGCAGCAACGACACGTCGGCGCGCGCCTCATCGATCAACGTTACGGACACAGAATCGCGTCGACCCCCTGCGGAAACGCGCACCGTGCCCGTGAGGGCCGTCGTTGGCATATCGGCGCGGCCCGTCCAGCGAAGCGCATCAAACGCCTTCACGTTCCCGATCGCCGCTATTCGCCAACCCGTCGGCTGAATGGACGCGGTGCCTTCGAGTTGAACGACACTCGACGTATCGGCGGAAATGGTGGCCTTCCACGCTAACGAGTCGAGCGATCCCGTCGCGGCAATGCTGCCGGCCAGCGTACTCGCGATCGCGATGGTGGTGTCGACGCGCGCGATCGCCCGCATGGACAGCGGGTCGAGGACGAGCGCCAGATTCACCGTCGGCACTTTCAGACCGTAGCCAATGCGTGCATCGCCCGTCACGGACGACAGATTGCCGGCGGCGTCGGTCCAGCGAAGCGCCAGACCTTTCACAGCGGCCGATCGCAAGTCGGCGGCATCAATTCGTCCAGTGGCTGTCACGATGCCGTCGACGGCTGGAAGCGATGGTGCCAATGCGCGAATGCTTCGCAGGTCCGCGCGGAGCGCTTGCACGATCAGATTGCGCGCCGCTGGCTCCGCGCCCATCGATACGACTCCGGACACGCGCACGGACGACACCGCACCGGGCACGACCGCATCGGCGAACTGCGCGTCGAGTCGATCGATTGCGAAATTCTTGAGCGGTCCTCCGCGTTCCGCCACCAGACGTCCGGTCACGGATCCTTTTACCGATGCCGGCACGGCCTCGTAACTCAGGCGTCGCAGCAGCTCACTGCCGATTGGCGCAAACGCCAGATCCACGCGCTGCAGCAGCACATCGGCGGGCCGCACGACCACGTTCAGGCGGCCGGTGATGCGTGACTTCATCGAGGCAACGTCGAGTTCGGACAGCGCGTACTCGGCGTCATCGGCGCTGGCCAGCGTTCGCATACGCACCGACGCGGACCCACCACCCGACGCCGGGAGAACGTCCCAGATCCAGGTGAGGTCGGACAACGCCGCCTGCGTTTTGATGGTTACATCGAATCGCACGGCACCGGGTTGATGCCACCACACGCGACCCGCCGCGCTGCCACGCGATGCCGGCAGCGAGACCTGCGGCAAGTCGAGCCGCAGCGAATCCGGCGTCCACCACACTCGGCCTGCGGCGGCGGTAATACGCACGGGCGGATCGGACACCGCTCCGCGCAGCGAATCAATGACCATACTTGATGGCGCGCGACTGGGCTGCATGATGATGCCACTGTGCGCGACCAGGCGATCAATCGAAATTCGACGACGCTCGAGCAATCCATTGGGCGTGCGCAAGATATCGTGCAGACTATCTCGCACGGCGATGACGCTGTCGCGCGCGGCGCCCTGGAACACCACGTTTGGCGCCCACGGACCAATCGTCGTGATGAGTCCGGTCGTGATTCGGAGTGTATCAATCCGAATGTCGTCGCCGAATCCCGATGGGCCCGCCGCCTTCGTAGACGGCGGTCCCGAAATGATGTAGACGAAATTCCACGGACCGGTGAAATCACGATGCAGCGCGATTTGCAGGTTTTGCACGGACAATGCGCGCAGGTGCACGCGCTTGCTGAACAGCGCGCCGAGGTTGAGTACGCCGTCCACGTGCGCCATGTGAATCACTGGCACGCCGGCGGAATCGACAATCGACACACTGTCGGCCCGAATGCGCCCGTTCCATTGGATATCGCGTAGCACCCCTACCTGCAGATGTCCGCGTCCACCGAAGGCGCCATCGATGGTGCTGACCAGCCGCGCCAGAACATAGCGACGACCATTGAGGGTTCCCGTCGCCCAGAAGAACACGATGGACACCCCGGCGACCAA
>JANLVM010000772.1:0-2961 GCA_031364015.1 Gemmatimonadaceae bacterium | reverse complement strand
GCGATTTTTCATGCGGCGGGCGAAGCGGCCGGGTCCGTCCTGCCCCGCACCGATCTGGTCGCGAGGTACTCCGATTTTGAGTGCCGCCGGGCGCGGTTTGTGCAGCCGGCCGACATGGCCATGCTGGAATTGTAAATGTCGTCGCCTGGCATCACGGTCATCATACCCACGAATCGGCCTGCGCGCATTTTGGAGCCGTGTCTCTGCGCATTGAATGCGCAGTCAGTGAATGACGTGTCATTTGAGGTACTGGTGGTGAATGACGGTGGCACCCACGATCTCACCTCACTGGCTGACTCCATGCGCGCGCGTGGGTTGACCATTCGGGTGCTCGACATTCCGCAACGTGGGCCTGGCCCGGCGCGCAATGCTGGCGCGGCGGCGGCGGGTGGCGACTTGCTGGTCTTCACCGATGACGACTGCGTGCCGGAGCCTGGTTGGCTCGTGGCATTCGCCGCGTCGTCGCAGCAGCATCCCAACGCGCTGCTGGGCGGAGCGGTGCGTAACCTGCTGCCGCATCGGCTCGCGTCGGAGGCCAGTCAGGTATTGGTGGAATTTCTCTATGCGTATTACAACCGCGATCCCCTGGATGCGCGGTTCTTCACGTCGAACAACATGGCGGCGCGACGTGACGTCTTTCTCGGACACGGTGGCTTCGATGAGACGTTCGCATTGAACGCCGGAGAAGATCGCGACTTGTGTGCGCGGTGGCGCGAGCAGGGTGGTCGACTGGTGTTTGTGCCGGACGCGCGCATCGGGCACGCGCATGATCTGAACGCCAGGCGATTCTGGGAACAGCACTATCGATATGGAAAGGGCGCCGCGTCGTACTGGGAGGGGCGTCGACGATCGACTGGAGCGCGGCTTCAGGTCGAGCCAGCCGCGTTCTATCGCGACCTGCTGCTGTACCCACTACGACACCGAACTTTACCAGGTGCAGTGGCGTCGGCGTCGCTCATTGGCCTTGCTCAAGTCGCCAACGCGCTGGGGTTCTTCGTCGCGGCGGCGCGGTGGCCGGTATTCTCTGGAGTGAAAACCGGGCGATAAGGAAGCATCGCCGCTTGGCCTCGCGGCGAGCATCGGTCGAACGCCGTTCAGTCCCACAGGGTGGTCACTGGCCTGTAGGCGCGCAGGCGCGTGTCGGCAGTCAACAGGGTCGCGCCTAGCCCAAGCGCGGTTGAAACGATGATGCGATCGGCCGGGTCTTTGTGCGCGAAGTTTGCCAGTTGCACCGCGCGAGTGGCGATGCGATTGTCTACCGGCACGAACGACAAAAACGGGAGCGCTTCGACCTGCTCGATCCACGCGTTCACTTCAAACGTGAACTCGAGCCGCCCTGCCGTCACGAGCATCGCAATTTCCCAGATGCTGATGGACGATACCGACACGGCGCCACCGGCGGATACGGTTGCCTGGATCGCCTTGCGCGCTCTCGCCCCGATGCGTTTGGGCTCAGCGATCCACCACACCAACGTGTGAGTGTCGAGGACAATCACGTGTCGGCTTCCCAATCGTCGCTGCCCACTGGCTCTGTGGGCAAGTGGTATTTCACGACCGACTCGCGAAGCGCGCGCAGCGGTGACTGTGGGTCGTGGCGGTATGGTACGAGCTGCAGCACCGGCGTGCCGCGGTCGGTGATGATGATGGGCTGCCCAGTGCGCTCGACCTGACGAAACAGTTCGAGCGCCCTGGACTTGAATTGTGATTTCGAGATGGATGGTGCCATATGCCTATGGTGTTATGACTATAGGCATTTTAGGGCCATCCCGCGACATCGTCAAGGTTGTGTGCGTCGGGTCACGGGTCGCTTCGCCCCGCGTGCCCCAGCTGCCGACGGAAGTGTGGATCAACAAAGCGGAGGACCAGACCGCGTACGTCGGATGGCTCACTGGCGTCGCGGCGCGCGCTCGAGGCGCTCCGATCGCTGGTTGACGAGATCCGGGCGGCGCGTCGGAGGTATGTGGATTCCGCGACGGGCCGGCAGTACCGACATCATTTGCACGAGTCGGCGGTGCAGCGCGCGATGACGAACGCCGTGCGACGGAGCGGTATTACGAAGCGGGCGACCTGTCATACGCTTCGACATTCGTTTGCGACTCACCTTCTGGAGAGCGGTGCGGACATCCGGACGGTTCAAGAGTTACTTGGCCACCGTGATGCTTCGACCAAAAGTAGTTAGCGAGACCAAAACCGCCTTGCGATGAGTCTCGGAATGTCATACATTGTCTGACATGAACGACGCCGTCACGATTCGTCTCGATCGCGCCTTGGCGCGACTACTGGCGCAGGTGAGTCGTCGCCTAGGCCGGAGCCGGAGCGAGGTGGTCCGCGACGCATTGCGTCGTCAGTTGGCGCTGCTCCAATTCGAGGAGATTCGACGTCGCGTCGCGCCGTTCGCGGAAGCGGCTGGATACCTCACCGACGAGGATGTGTTCCGCGACGTGTCGTGAGGGTGTTTTTCGATACCAACGTGCTGGTGAGCGCCGTTGCCACACGAGGGATTTGTGCGGATCTCCTGCGCATAGTGGCGTCGGAACATGAGCTGGTGGTCGGCGAAGTCGTACTGACGGAACTTCGCCGCGTGCTCGAAATCCGGATGCGTCTCCCGGCCGAGCGCATCGATGAGGTCGAGAAGTTTCTCCGCACCTACGAGGTCGTGGCGAAGCCAGACGCAATGGATCCCTTCGTAGTCCGCGATGAAGCAGATCGCTGGGTACTTGCCAACGCGCGCGCGGCCCGGAGCGACGTGCTTATTACCGGCGACGCTGACTTATTGGCCGTGGCGGCCACCGCAGGTGTGCACATCGTCACGCCGCGTGAGTTCTGGGAGGAGCTCCGGCGAGGGGCTCGCTAACAACGGGTTGCAGTTGACAGCCGAGCTATTGTGTGCTCGCTGCGCTCGCTTTATTTGATTCGGCCGCAACTGAACCCAAACGTTAGCTTGACGTGGTGCTGGCGACG
>JANLVM010000738.1:0-2664 GCA_031364015.1 Gemmatimonadaceae bacterium | reverse complement strand
GGCCACCATCGAAGCCCTTGGCGAACCCACGCCCCGAGTTACCGTGCTCACGCGCGATCGACGCGTGCACTCGAACGCGATCGCGATGGGGTTCACCGTCGCGTAGTCGGCAGAGGACGACGCCGGATCGCTCGGCGACCTCGTCGGTTGCCATCGGCTGACAATCTCGTGAGGCGGCGGATTAGGTAGTGTTTCGCCACGTAGTCGGCAAAGACTTCCGGCAATTATCTCCGACGTGATGGTCGGCACATTTTTCCTACAAGCCTGATAGTGCTTTGAGACGGTTCAGCGCGATTCTCACGTAATGCATTATCATTATTACACTTACGATTTATAAAGTGTAAATTCGCCGCTGGTACGGTCCCTGCTTATTGAGTCGCCAGAGTCGCCTTCATCGCGACGTACACGACCATAGGCCTCCGACCAAGCCCCGATGTCTCACCAGATGGTCATCGACCTCACGCGCGACGCGATCATCACGGCCCTGATGATCGCCGCACCAATGCTGCTCATCGCGCTGGGCGTCGGGCTCCTCGTCAGCATCATCCAGTCCGTCACGCAGATCCAGGAACAGACCCTCGCCTTCGTCCCCAAACTGGTCCTCGTTGGGGGCGCCTTCATCGTCGGGATGCCCTGGCTGCTGCAGGTCCTGATTCGCTACACGACCCAGCTCATTCGCGGCATCCCTGCGATGGTCGCCTGAGTTTGCGCCTCACCATCGCCGCGTCGTGAACGCGTTCGGCCTCCCTGATTTCTTCGCCCCCGGTGTCGCGGCAGCCTGTGTGCTGACCGCGCTGCGCGTGGGCGGCTTGCTGTTGATCGCCCCCGCGTGGTCGGCCAAGGTGGTCCCCATGCGGCTGCGCAGCGTGCTGCTGGTGATCTTCGCCGTCTTACTGTTACCCGCCGCGCGCGCCAGTACCGATCTCGCGTCGCTTCGGATCACGCCGGCCACGTTTCTCGCCGAAACCGCCGTGGGCTTCATGATCGGCATGGCGGGCGCGCTGGTCATCGCCGCCGCCGAATTCGCCGGCGAGTTGATGACCACCACCATTGGTCTCTCTGGCGCCGCGATTTTCGATCCGCTCAACAACACGCAGGGTGCCATCCTGCAGCAGTTCATGCAGCTCATGGCGATGATCGTGGTACTCATCGGCGGCGGTCACATCATCATGCTGCAGGCCGTCGCACAGAGCTTTGTCTCCATGCCGCTGGGCGCACCGCTCAGTATTGGCGCCGGTTCGCACGCCATCGTGGTTGCCGCGCAGTCGATCTTCGTGACCGGTGTGCAGTTCGCCGCGCCCGTTATCGCCGCTGTGCTGCTGCTCAATCTCGCACTCGCCGTGCTTGGACGCGCCGCACCACAGCTCAACATCATGGGTGTCGCCTTTCCGCTGCAAATCGGCGTCGGACTCATCGCATTTGCCGGCTCGGCCGCTCTCGTGGTGCACGCGATGAGCGACTGGACACCAGGCTTCGCCTCCACTCTCGAGACGGTCGCCCGCGCCACCAGCGTCACCGTCCCCGCAGCCGGGGTGCGCTGAAATGTCTGACAACGATTCTGGCGAAAAGACAGAAGCCCCTACTGGTAAACGGGTCGAGGAAGCACGCGACAAGGGACAGATCGCCAAGAGTCCGGAGCTTACCACGGCAGCATTCTTGTTTGGATCGACCGTCACGCTGTCGTTCGCCGGTCCACCACTGTGGCGCTTCCTGCTGGAAACCATGGGACAAGGACTCGCCACGTCGTTCAACGACGAGCACGCCGGTGCATCGGCCATTCCGTGGCTGCAGACACTGGGTTTTCGCACGATCATCGCGCTCCTCGGCTTCGTTGGCGCGATGGCGTTGATCGCGATCGCCGTGCAGGCCGCGCAGGCTGGTGGCATTGTCACCACCAAAGCCCTCGCGCCGAACTTTCAACGCATCAATCCGCTCAAGAATCTCGGACGCATTGCCGGCAAGCAGGCATGGGTCGAGCTGGCCAAGGCGTTGTTGAAAATGTCTATCGTAGGTTGGGCCGTGTACGCGACGCTGGTTGACGCATGGCCCGACATCCAGGGACTAGCGCTCGAATCACCCATCGCGCTCATGGACATCGTGCGCCAATACGGCGTGGGACTGCTCAAGAATGCCGGACTGATGTTCCTCGCGCTCGCGCTCGCCGACTACGCCTGGCAGCGATACAGCACGAACGAGCAGCTCAAGATGTCCAAGCAGGAAGTGAAGGAAGAAGCGAAAGCGCAGGAAGGCAACGCCGAGATGAAGAGACGCCGCCGACAGGTGGGGCGTGAGCGTATTCGTCGCGCGATGTTTGCCGCCGTGCCCAAAGCCGATGTCGTCATCGTGAACCCGGTGCACATCGCCGTCGCCATCAAGTACGACCCGAACGTCGCGCCAGCCCCGATGGTCGTGGCCATCGGTCAACGAAAGATCGCGCTGCGCATCAAGGAACTGGCGTTTCAGCACGGTGTGCCGGTTATCGAAAACGTACCGCTTGCTCGCGCATTACTCGCGGCGACCAAAGTGGGTACGATGATTCCCGTGGACATGTATCTGGCGATCGCCGAAGTCCTGGCCTTCGTGATGCGTCAGCGGGAACGTTACGGTCGACGCTGGAAGGGCACGGTGGCCGCATGAGTAGCGCGATATGACCGCCGCGACCAT
>JANLVM010000538.1:0-6290 GCA_031364015.1 Gemmatimonadaceae bacterium | reverse complement strand
ACGGCCCGGCCCGCTACATTCCCTGTGCTATATCCCCGTCGGCTTTCTGCCGGGGGGGCCGTGCGCTTTTTCCACGCACGGCGCATCCTACGCCACTGCTCGGAGAAATACCATGAAGCGCATCGCCCTGTTCGCTGTCGCGGGACTCGTGCTCGCCGCCTGTGCCGCTAAAGAAGAGGCCCCCAAGATGGACACCACCGCCGCCGCTCCTGCCGCTGCGATGGACACCACGGTGAAGGTGGATACCATGGTCCCGCCGATGGCGGCCCCGACCGACACGACCAAGCACTAGTCTTTGCTCATCGGTTCGGGCTTCGGCCTGAACCTCAAGCGGGGCGCGTTCTTCGGAATGCGCCCCGTTTTGATGTTCCACCGTTTCTACTCGAACGGCAGATCGACGACCCGCGCGACAATCGAGCCCTCGCCGGTCGCCACGGTAGTCTGATCGCCGGCCGCGACCTCACGGCGGATCATCGCTAACGCGATCGCCCCCAGACTCGGCGATGTCGCACTACTACGCACATCGCCCACGACCTTGCCAGTCGCGTCTGATATTTCGGCGCCCAGCGGTAGAGGAAAGTCGGAACGCAGTCCGCGCAGATGCTTGTTCACGTGGCCGCGAAAATGTAGCCGCGCGACAGTCTCCTGGCCGGTGTAGCACCCTTTGGAGAACGAGATCGCACCCAGTGTGTCGAGATTGGCCTCCTGCGGAATGGTGTTCTCGTCCATGTCGGTTCCCATCACTGGCCGACCAGCTTCGACTCGCAACACGTTCCAGAGATTTGGTGTGCCACGTGTGAGCGACGACGACTGTACGCGATGGAGCACCTGTTCGGTTTGAGATGCATCGGCGAGCAACATGGTTCCAGAAATGCTTCCCATGAGGGGCGCGGTGAAGCGCCGCGCGGCAATGCCCTCTAGCGCTGCGTCAATGGCGTGCACCGCACGAGCACCGTACACCATAAACGATCGATAGTGATCGGATTCGTCGGTGACTTTGCACAGCCGAGGATTGACATACTTGCGCGCTAGCGCAAGCCAGGATGCGGCGACGGCGGGAAGGACGTATATGAGAAAGGTGGCGTCATCGAATCGTGCAATAAGCATGTCGGCGACCATCTTTCCCTTGGGGCTCAGCGCTGCGGCATACACACTATCACCGACCGCCAGCGACGCGACGTCGTTGGTCACCAGACCATTCAGTGCATTCGCGGCCTTGTCGCCACGGAACGCGCTCCACTGTCCCGGCGACTCAAACCAGACCGCGTCGGTGCGCAACGCGGCATAGGCGGTGAGTTCTTCTGGCGTCAGCACTGGCGGCAATACTGAAATGGCAGTCATGGGTACAAGCTAATGTCCGACGACGGCAGACTGAAGTCGTGAGCGGCGTGCAGGTGACTCACATGCTTGAGCGCTCCATCGCGCGCGTATGCCCCACGCTCGAACGCCGTTCGCGGGCCCGACGCGCCGAGTGCGTCGAGTCTACGCGTGATAGCGGTGTAGGCACTTCCCAGCGACGATGCACCGCGCGTTCGGGGTAGATCGTCCGCGCAGCGCACCATGCTGAACGCGAGCTCCAACTCGGTTTGTTCCAGAACGAGATCGACATCGCGCCGAATCGAATCGGCGCGGAGCACCAGTCGTGATCCAGTCGAGCGACGCGCCTCGATCCAGTCACGCGCGTTGGGCGCCAGCGAGACACCGTGCGCCATGCGCGTCGATACGGCGCGCTGGGTTTGTAGAGTCACGAGATCGGCGAGGGTCTGATCGGTATCGCCCACCAGCAGTTCCACCGATTCGAACAGTGAACGACCAGGCAGCGCGTCACGAACGGTGTCTCGGGTCGCGGGTGAGCCGTGCGAGTTCAGCGCAGCGAGGAGCGCGTCGGCGCGAATGTCGAGCGTGTCGACGAGGATCCCGTCGAAGGCGATGATCAGTGCAGACATGAGACGAGTAACGGCAACCACGCTATCAGGGCAAAAGCGCCATGGCGAGCAGTAAAGTGCATCATTTGACAGATCGCGTATGGCCTTTTTGCCTTGATAGCGTAGTTCGCTTTTCGAGAATCAGACTCTGCCACCGTAACTCGCGTCGAGCAGCTCCACCGGATGCACCACACGGGCGGTCGAGTCACTGAGCAACAGTCCTGCGCCAATTTGCATCATACACCCGGGGTTGCCGGTCGCGACAATCGTGGCGCGCGTCTCTGCGATGCGCGCGAGTTTTGGCGCCAGCACCGCGTCGGATGTGTCGGGCTCCACGAGATTGTAAATACCGGCACTGCCGCAACACTGATCGGCATCTTCCAGTGGCACGAGGTCGAGTCCGGGAATGGCGGCCAACAGGGCCAGCGGCTGTCGCACGACGCGCTGCGCGTGCATCTGATGACACGGTGGGTCGTGAGTGACACGGAGCGCGATGGGCGCGCCTTCACGTGGGCCCACGGCGGCAAGCAGTTCACTCACATCGCGTGCCCGCGACGCGACAGCAGAGGCGCGCGCCGACCACGTGGCGTCGTCCTTCAACAAGTGACCGTACTGCTTGACCATCGCGCCACAACCTGCCGAATTGATGGCGATCGCGCTTGTGCCAGTCGCTTCAAACGCCGCAATGTTTCGCTTGGCAAGCTCACGCGCGCCAGCCAGGTCACCGGCATGTGCATGCAGCGCGCCGCAGCAATGCTGATGGGCCGACTCGACTACCGTGTAACCGTTCCGTTGTAAGACGCGCTGCGTTGCCGCATTGACATGGCTGAAGAGACCTTCCATGACGCAGCCGGTCAGGCAGGTGACGGGAGACGGGGGGCGGGAGACGGGAGACGGGAGACGGGAGACGGGAGACGGGAGTCGTACCGGTGATGTTGACGCCAGCATGGCCATGGGAAACGCAAGACGATCGGGGAGCACCCTCGCCAGCAGTCGTGGAAGTCCGGTGCCGCGAACCACCCGCGAGACCGACATTCCGACGCGCAGCAACATGGTGCGTTTGAACAGTGCCAACATCAATCGCGCGACCAGTGGAACTCCGCGCACGGGAGCCATGGTCGCGCGGGTGGCTTCGAGCAAATCACCGTACGGAACGCCTGATGGACAGGCCGTTTCACACGCGCGACATCCCAGGCACCGATCGAGATGCTTTCCGACATCGGGATCGTCGAGCGCGACATCGCCCTCCAGCAGTCGGCGCATGAGCACGAGACGACCGCGCGGACTGTCGTTCTCGTCCTCGAGATTCACGTAGGTTGGACAGGCCTGCAGGCAGAAGCCGCAGTGCACGCACGCATCGAGACCGGCTGCGGCGTTTGCCAGCGGCGTGCCGGGAATTGCACAAGCGGGTGATGCGCCGGTGATCACGCTCACATCACACCCATGTCAGTCAACGCCGTCACGGATACTGTTGCCGCGCCGAGTATACCAGCGTTGAGGATACCTGCGGGATCGAACGCCAGCCGCAACCGCTGAGAAATGTGATCGTTCACGGCGCACGGTACCGACGCCCATGCGTCGACTGGCAAACGCTCGGGCGTTGCGCGCTCGGGAAGTGACCATGCCGCGTTGTTGGCCGCGACCAGTTCGCACGAGACGCGCAGTGCGCCACGCAGCGGCTCGACGATGCTGTTCACATTGGTGGCTCGTCGTTCTGTCACCCATGAATCCACACGACGCCACGTAGCTGGAATACGGAGCGGCGAGTCGGTGATGCGCAGTGTCGTGTTGCCAGACTCCAGAGTTTGGATGGTGCGCCAGACCGCGCCATCGACGAGCGAAACCGGCCCCAGTGCCGCGAGGGCGCTGCACTCTGCATTGACGCGCGTGCGATTGCCGGTGGCGCGCGCTAAAAGGACGGCCGTCGCGCTGGGTATGTCGTGCGACGCGCGCACGGTTGCCGGGGTGTCGTGTGTGAGGAGCAGCAAAGCGGCGAGCGATGATGTCACGGCCAACAACGGACTGCTGTTGAGTTGTGTAACCAACTGCGCGAGGCGTGCGTCATGCGCATCGGGCGCGGCGGGCAGGTCAATCGCGATCGCGAAGGTTTCGTCAACCGCTGGTCGTGCATGCAGTCGCAGACTGACTTGCGTGATGATGCCCAGTGTACCCCACGCGCCGGTGACAAGTCGCACGAGATCGAATCCCGCGACATTCTTGACCACGCGACCGCCGGCGCGTACAGCGGTTCCGTCACCGGTAATGAACGAAGCGCCAAGAATCAGATCGCGCGCGCGACCGTAGCCCAGAGCGAGTGGACCCTGCGAAGCAGTCGAAATGGTCGCGCCGATGGTCCCGGTGTCGATGCCGCCAGGTGAGGCGTACGGCTCGAGTGCGAGCCATTGATTGTGCCTGGCGGTTTCGTGCGCGATCTCCTGAAGCGAGGTGCCGGCGTTGGCGGTGAGCACGAGATCACCGGGGACGTACTCGACAATGCCGGCAAGATTGCGGGTGGAGATGTGCTGGCCAGCATGTACCGGGCGGCCGGCGGCGAGCCACGTGCCGGAGCCGGAAATGCGCAGTGGCGTCGACGAGGAGTGGGCGTCGGCGATGAGGGACTGGAGGGCGGAGGCGGAGCGTGGCACCTGGGCTCGATGGACTACGCTATCAGGGCGAAGAGTCATCCGCGATGGGTTATGGGCGGGGCGTATTGCCGATCGCCGATGACGCTTCGCCCTGATAGCGTCGTTGACGTTTCATCTGGCCATGCCACTCTCTACAACTCTTCACCGGCACCACCTTTCCCGGATTCGCCCTGTTGTCTGGATCGAAGCTCGCCCTCACCGCACACATCATGGCCAGCGAATCGTCGTCGAACATCTGCGGCATGTAATCCAGCTTGTCCAATCCGACCCCATGTTCGCCGGTGATCGTGCCACCGGCCTCGATACACGCCTGCATGATCTCCGACATCGCGGCGTGCACCCGCTCCGCCGCGCCTGGTTCGTTGGGATCGTACGGAATATTGGGATGGAGATTGCCGTCGCCCGCATGAAACACATTGCACACCTGTACACCGTGTCGTGCGCTGATGCCGGAGATGACGTCGAGTATTTCGGGAAGTCGGGTGCGAGGTACAACGGCGTCTTGCACGACGAGCGCGGGCGCGATGCGACCCATGGCCCCGAACGCTTTCTTGCGTCCTTGCCACAGTCGCATGCGCTCCTCGTCGGTCGCGGCAATGCGCACATGGCGTGCGGCATGCTCGTGGCAACACCGGCTGACGGTTTCCACATCGTCTTCGAGTCCGGCTTCCAGCCCGTCAACTTCGCACAGCAGAATCGCTGCGGCGTCAACCGGATAGCCTGCCGCGTAGATGGATGCTTCGATGGCGCGGATGGTGGCGTTATCCATCATCTCGAGCGCGGCAGGAATGATGCCGGTTGCGACGATGCTGGTGACTGCACTCGCCGCGTCGTGCAGACTGTCGAAGTCGGCAAGGAGTGTTCGCACCGCCTGCGGTAGCGGCACCAGCCGCACCCACACATCGGTCGCGACACCGAAGCAACCTTCCGAGCCGACAAAAAGTCCCAACAGGTCGTATCCCTCAGCGTCACCATACGGATCGCCGAAACGCCGAACGTCCCCGTTGGGCAGTACGACGTCGAGTGCAACGACATGATTGAGTGTGACGCCGTACTTGAGGCAGTGCGGTCCACCGGCGTTCTCCGCGACATTGCCGCCGATGGTACACACCGTCTGACTGGACGGATCGGGCGCGTAGTGCAATCCCAACGGGGCGACGGCGCGCGAGAGCCGTGCGTTCACGACACCGGGCTCGACATGCGCGACGCGATTGGCCCCGTCGATTTCCACGATGCGTGTGAGGCGATTGAGGCCGAGCAAAACCACACCGTCGGCGAGTGCGCCGCCAGATAAACCGGTGCCGGCACCGCGCGGAACGAACGGCACATTCTCTTCGGCTAACAGTCGTACCACCGCGACCAATTCTTCACGCGTGCCAGGAAACACCGCGAGTCGCGGATGGGCGCGATAGCCCGGCAGGCCGTCCGTGTCAAAGGCCAAGAGCTCGGCCGATCGCTGCTTGACCCAGCGAGTACCCACAATGGAGGAAAGGCGAGACGGGAGCACGAGGCGGGCTGGCGGTGGTGTGTTGGAGATATGAAAAGTACCAACGGCAATTAACTGCAACCACGCTATCAGGGCAAAAGAGCTACAGCGATCAGCAATGCGTTAACCGATCGCGGATCGCCATTGCCCTGATAGCGTTGTTGTCGTTGTTTAGACTAGTCGCGGGCGGGGGGGCCGATAACCCACGCGCCCGGGCGCCCCGCAGAGACCCGG
>JANLVM010000715.1:0-4576 GCA_031364015.1 Gemmatimonadaceae bacterium | reverse complement strand
CGCGCGAGATCGTACTGCGCGAGGTTCATGCGCGCGCGAACCGTCGCACCCCAGGTGAGTGTCACCGCGCCAGCGCCGGCAATGACCGCCGCGCCCGTGACCAGCGCCACGCCGCGTCGCGTCAACGCCAGCGCCGCAATCGCCAAACCCCACACCACGGGATACCACGCCGGCCAGGCACCTGGGGCGCGCCACAAAACGGGTGCAAGGATTGCCGCGAGTATCGCCAGCGTTGGCGCGGTCATCGCCGGTAACCCGCGACGATTGCCCAGAATCGTCCGCCCCGCAGCGGCGCCACCATGCAAGATCGACGCGCCGGCCAATGCGATCGCCAGTTGCCAGGCAATCCACATGCCGACGCTGACGCCGTTGGCCGGCAACGCGATGCCGCGCGCGAGGTCGCGCAAAATGAACGGACCGAGTGTCGCGCTCACCACCACCAGCCCCGTCGCGAGTGCGCGCGAACTCGTGAGTCGCGCCACGCGTCCACTGCGCAGGGCCAGGAACAACAGCGCAAGACCCAGCGCCGTCGTGAACAGCAGCGATGCCACATTGGCGGTCCATGGACCACCCATTGCCGCGAAGTAGCTCGAGGCGTCAAACAGCGGAGACACGTTCGACAACGCACTCAGCGGCGCCACCGCAATGGACAGGAGGAGCACACCGGCAACAGCCATACGGTGTCCCGTGCGTGCTGGGCGTCTCCAACTCGCGACTAACAAGAGCAGGACCGCCATGGCCAGGGGAACTGCGGTGCGCGCGCGCGCGCGCTGCAGCAGCGCTAACAACGTTTCGCCCTCCGTACGCGCCAGCGCGCGAACGCGGGCCAAGCGGCGTACACCATCCGGCACGACAATCACGGTGGCGCCCTCTTCAACGCGCGAAGAGTCCGGCGATTCCACGATCGTCCGCGCGACGTCGGTGGGTCCATCGGGCGACTGCGCCATGGCGCGCGCGAACCGATCGGCCGGCGGTATCGCGGAAATCAAGGCGACCGCCACCACTTGCACGGACCCATCGGGTGTCGCGGCACGCGCGACGAGCGATGAGTAGAACGAACCATCAACCAGTCGAATGCCCACGTCTCCCGACGGTGGGACGACCGTTCGCAGCTGACCGGCGCGCGCGATCAGCCGTGAACCGCGAAAAACCAGCAGCGCCGACTCCACGCTGGCATCGAGTGGCGGAGACAGTTGTCTATCGGCCGACGACCCGTTCGCCAGCATTTGCGCCACTTTTGCGCTGTCGCCAGCGAGGCGCGTGGCCGCGTCGGTCAATCGACTCGCCACCGTCGTGAGCTCGCCGGCCACTCGCGTCGCGCGGGCCTCGCGCTCAGCGGCCGACCATCGCGCCCAGTCTTGTGTGGCCGTTCGCAACGTCAGGGTGTCGCCCACCGCGAGGGCAAGCGCGACGCTCAACAGGAGGGTCGCGCCGATGGCCCAAACGCGGGGACGACGGAGCGTCCTGGTCCACGCCGCGGCAGCAGCGATTCCCAGCGCCGCGACGCCCACGGCGGCCCATCCTGGGGTACGCTGCCAAGTCGTGAGAGCCAGGACAGCCACCGACGCGCTGGCAACCCACACCACGGGCCAGCGCTCCCCGCGTTCCTCTCGCGGGTCGCCAGTGCTCGACGCTTCGATCTCGGTGGCGGCTCCTGTCATTGCCTCCACAATACCCCGACCGCACGCCGAAGGCGAAGGGGCCGTCAGCGTTCGACTATCTTTACAGGATGTTCCGGAATCGCGCCTTCGTGCTTGTCCGACTGTCGCTCATGCCCTGTTTTGTGGCCAGTACCATTCCCGCGGACCCGATATCGGCGCCCGCTATCTGGGTGCGGAAGCCCGAGCACCTGGTCCGGCAAACAGAGCGTCTCGACGTTGGGAGTTTCACGCTGTTCATGGACGATCAGCGCGTCGGTCGCGAACAGTTTTCGGTGCAGCGCGTCGTGGCGGCCGATGGCGCGATCCTCGAGTTGCGCGCCGAATCGGCCATCGGTGATCGGCGGACAGCCGTCCGACTTGAGACGGATTCGGCCGGCGCCCCGGTCCGCTATAATTTTGAAGAACGGACGGGTGCAACGGTCACCCTCAGGTTGGGTGGTCAACGCGTCCGCGGACGTTTCACCACGCTCGCCCGAAGCACCACCGGTGAGGCCGCGCGCGAGTATCTCCTGGTGGCCGGTGCGATGGTGCTCGAAGAGCACGGCGTGCTGCAATACGCGTTGTTGATTCGCCATCGTCTGCTCGCGGTCGGCGACACGCTGAACGTCCCTGTCCTCACACCCATTGCGAACCGCCAAGGCTCGGTACAGCTCTCACTCCTGTCAACCTCCGATACCGTCGCTATCGCTGGATCTCGGCGCGCCGCCCAGCGTTGGAGCGTCGTCACGCAGAACGGTGAGGTGCGCTATGTCTGGGCCGACGCGGAGGGACGATTGCTTCGCGTTCAGATTCCCTCGCGCGGCTTCAACGCCGTGCGCGATGACGTGCCTCGATGAGTGACGCGCCGGTTGAAACCGTCCCAACTCGGGGACCGTACGGCCCCCTGTCCATGACCTCCCCTCGCCCCGTACTCATGCGTATTCTCGCCTTTGCGATCGTGCTGGCTTCTACTGCTGGCGCGCTCATTGTTTCTCCCATCGACGCGCAATCTACAGCCTCGGTTCCAGCGCCCGGCGGTGTCCTCACGTTGGCCGATGCCATGGCGCTGTCACGGCGGAACAACCCGGCGCTGCAGAGTTCCATCAACGCCCGCCAAAGCGCGGCGGCCCAGATGCGCGCCGCGAATGGTGCACTACTTCCAAACGTCAATACCAGCTTCGGCGCCGGATATCGCGAGGGCCGCCAGACGTTTTTCCAGGGCCAGGCCTTTGGCGCGACGAACAATCAGCTGTCGACCGATGTTAGCGGGTCGGCGTCACTCAACCTGTCGTTGGCGACCCTGAACGACCGCCGCGCTGCGCGGGCCAGCCAGGACGCCACGGAAGCGGACATTGTCGCCGCCGAGCAGCGGGTCAAGAACGATGTCACCACCCAGTACCTGACGGCACTGCAAGCGCAGGCACGCGCGGTCCTCCAGGACACGCTGGTTGCGACCACACTCGTGCAGCTGCAGCTGGCACAGGCACGGTTGCAAGTTGGCTCGGGTACACAACTCGATGTGCAGCGTGCCGAAGTTGCTAATGGTCAGCAGCGCGTCGCCGCGCTGAATCAGCGCAATCAAGCAGCCATCGAAATCGTGCGGTTGTTCCAACAAATCGGCATCGATCCCGTGGCTGGCGCGTCACTCGACCCGAACCTCCCGGCCACGCCAACGCTGGAAATGGCGTCGATCCTCGATCGCGCGCGCAAATCAAATCCGCAACTCGAGGCGCTCCGCGCTCGTGAGGATGTCGCCACGCGCAATGTCTCGGCGGCGCGAAGCGCGTATTTCCCGTCACTCTCCCTGAACGCCAACGTATCGGCGTTCACGAATCGGCTCACCAACACCGGGCTCCTGGTCACCCAACGCCAGGCGAGTACGCTGAGTGCACAGGCGGGCTGCATCCGATCGGAAGAGGTGCGCGCCGCCGTCGGGCTGACGAACAACCTCGCGGCCTGCAATGCCATTGTCTTTACGCCAGACGCCGAGCGAGCCATCCGCGAAAGCCAGTCCAGTTACCCGTTTGCGTTCACGCGGAACCCCTACAGTTTGTCGGCATCGCTCTCGTTGCCACTGTTCAATGGTTTTCGCCGAGAGCAGCAAATCCAACAGGCCGGCGTCTCGCGCCGTAATGCGCAGAACGACTTGCGCGGTCAGGAGCTCAGGGTCGTCGCCGATGTGACCGCCGCCTCGATGTCGCTGAGCGCGGCGCAACAAACCGTGACCTTGCAGGAACAGAATGTCCGCACGGCCCGCACCGCACTGGCGCTCGCCTCCGAGCGCTATCGGGTGGGTCTCGCCAGCATCGTCGACCTGCAGCAGGCACGCGGTGACTACGAACGCGCTGAAACCGATCGCATCACAGCAGTCTACGATGTACAACGGGCGTTTACGACGCTCGAAGCGGCTGTTGGCCGTCCTCTTCGTTAACCGGATCAGTACATGACCAATACGGCAAAAATCGCCATCGCAGTGGTTGTACTTGGGTCCATTGGTGGCCTGGGATACATGAGTTACAAGAAGGGCCAGACCAAGGCGGTCGAAGTGCGCACGGAAGCCGTCGAGACGCGCGACCTTGTCGCATCGGTCACCGCCAGCGGACAGATTCGGCCGCGCACCAAGGTCGATGTCAGCGCCGACGTCACCGGCAAGATCGTGCTTCTCTCTGTCAAGGAGGGCGACATGGTGAAGAAGGGCCAGTTCCTGCTGCAGATCGATCCCGAGCAGGTGACGGCAGCGCTGCAGCGCGCCGAAGCGGGTTTGGCGTCGACGCGAGCGCAGGCCGCGCAGTCTCGGGCCAATCTGATTCAGGCTCAGAAAAACTTCGAGCGCTCTCAGGCCATCAAAACAAAGTCGCCCGAGCTCGTGAGTGATGATCAGCTGGAACAGCTGCGCACGCAGGCCGAGGTCACCAAAGCGCAGTTTGAGGCGGCCG
>JANLVM010000710.1:0-6456 GCA_031364015.1 Gemmatimonadaceae bacterium | reverse complement strand
TGGGGCTTTGAGTTGTTTGTACACGTGCGCGGTGCGCGAGTCCCGCCGTTACGGCGGAATTGCTGCGGTCACAATGACGGTTACCAACGTGGTCCGGCCTTCGGCTTGACCGTTCGAGTTGAGTGCCCGAAGGGTGAATGTCGTCGTGCCCACCGCGAATGTGAAGACGTTCACGATCGTCGCCGTATTATTGGCGCCGCCCTGCGCCACGCCTGGTACGCTGCTGGTCACGCTGACGGAGCGATTGAACAGCTGATTTCCGTTGGCATCCCTGAGGGTGATCGCGAAGGATTTGTTCGCCGCGTTGAGCGCCACTGAGTATTCAGTGACCGCAACGATCGTATCCACCGGAATGGGCTGAATGTTCACCGACGCCGTTCCCGATCGCGTTTCGCTGATCGCCGTGATCGTGACCGTGCCCGCCGCTGTCGTGCTCACCAGTCCAGTGCCAGATACCGTCGCCTTCGTGGGATCGTTGCTGGTCCACTCGATCACGCGGTCGGTGACCGCGGCGCCAGTGGAGTCTTCAACGGTGGCGGTCAATTGCACCGTCTGGCCCTGAATGACAACCGACGACAGTGGTGAGAGCCGCACAGTGGCCACGGGGATCTTGGTGACGCTGAAGCTCACGGTATCGACCGCGCCTTCGGCATTCACCGCGATGCGCGCGGTGCCCAACGAGAGTCCGGTCACGAGACCCGTTGCCGACACGGTTGCAATGGCCGGCGTGGCCGTCGTCCACGTGATCACCCGACCCGGCGGAATCGTGCCGCCAACGCTGTCGGTCAACGCGACGGAGAGCTGGCGGGGAATGCCAATGCGCAGCGAGCCGGTGCGCGGCTGGATGGTGGCGGTGGCGATACGTGGATCGACCGCGATGAAGTTCGTGCCGCAACTGACGTTCGGATATTCGACCGACGACGCCGTAATGCGCGCCGTCCCCCTCCTCCGAGCGGTGATCACGCCGGTGTTTGATACCGTTGCCACAATCTCGTTGTCGCTGACCCACGCCAATTGGCGACCGAGGGTCGGCAACACGTTGTTGGCGGTGTCGCGCAAGGTGATGGTCGGCTGCGCCTGCAACGTCACGGTGACAGTCTGAGTAGCCGGTGCCAGCGCGCACGCGCCAATCGGAATGTTGGTGATGGTCAGCGAGGCGTTCCCAATCACACCATCGGCGTCTGCCGCGATCACGATGCTACCCGGCGTGAGCGCGATAACATTGCCGCTCTGGTCTACCGACGCGATCGACGAATTGCTCGACGACCACCGAAAGGTTCGGCCCGTGATGACCGTGCCGACCGCGTTCTTTGCCGACGCGGTAAAGAGCTTCTGGTTCGTCAGGCGGAGCGTGGTGGTCGCTGGGGACACCGTGACCGTCGTCGCCACTTCCGGCGTCACGGTAACCTGTGCTGTCCCCGACTTGCCATTGCTGACGGCGGACACGGTGGTCTGTCCCACACTCACGCCAATGACCTGACCACTTGTCGTGACGGTGGCGACGGCCGTGTTGCTCGAGGTAAAGTTGATGGTCTTGCCGCTAATGGAATTGCCACTGCAATCGAACGCCGTACCACTGACGCTCACGGCGCCATTCACCGGCACCGAGATGGTCGCCGGCGAAATGGTCACGGAGCAGGATTCTTTGTTCGGATTGAGGTTGCATGCGGCCAGAGCCGCCACGGCGAGCATGGACAGCCAGAGGCGCGGCGTTACGCGCGCCAGTCTGGGCATTGACGCAAGGACAATCGGTGCGAAGACCCGCATGCGGGGAAGACCTGTCTGAAATAAGTGATGGCCAGCGCCCACGACGAGCCTCGGGGCGTACTACAGAGACGCACGGTCGTGGCTAGCCGTAACCGTTACACCACGGGAATCTGAACCGCATTGAGAACGCCGTTTATACCCCGCCGGGTGTCGGACGATCGGTCCGTAGGCAAGTCGGATGAGCTTGCTTCGATGCCGAGCGCGGTCCACCTCGGATAATGCGACGACTCGGTGGCGAGCCGATTGGACATCGTGACAACTTATTGTACTCTCGTGACTGCCCTGAATGACGCTTCCCCCGTGCGCTCCGCCCAGTCGCTGATGGCCTGGCGCTTCACGTTCGCGTGGGTGATCGGTGCCACGCTGTTCCGCGTGATTGTGTCGCAGCTGGTGCCCCTGATTCCCGACGAAACCTACTACTGGCTTTGGGGTCGGCATCTCGCAGCGGGATATTTTGATCATCCGCCCGGAATTGCCTTACTAATAGCGGCAGGCACAGCGGTCTTCGGCACAACGTCAACAGGAGTACGGGCGGGACCGATGCTGGCGGCGTTCTGCAGCCATGTTGGCGCCGTACTCGCCGCATGGTACCTATCGGGACGCGGCGACCCAGGGGCGAAGGCCGCTTCACGGGCCGCGGCGCTGATGGCGGTGATGCCGTTGGCGACACTGGGTTTGATCCTTGCCACGCCCGATGCCGCGTTGTTCGTCGCCGCGATGGTCGCGGTGTTAGGCGTCGAGCGAGCCCTGGCCGCTCCGGTGCGATCGTGGCAAGGGTTTGGCTGGTGGACGCTCGCCGGCGTGAGTCTGGGCGTCGCCTTTATCGCCAAGTACACGGCGGTGCTGTTCCCCGCCGGACTGGTACTGGCCTGCGTCATTCATCCAGGGTTACGAACCCGATTTCGAGAGGGCGGACCGTGGTGGGCATCGCTCATCGCCCTCGTGTTGTTCTCGCCCGTCGTGCTCTGGAACTCTATGAACGACTGGGTCTCCTTTCGATTCCAGTGGGGACACGGCTTCGGCGTGACGGCGCCCGGTACGGTATTGTTGCGCGAACTCGAACTTCTAGGAGGGCAGTTCGGCTTTGCGTCGCCGATTCTATTTGGTTTGCTGGCGTGTGCGGTATGGATTGCGCTACGCGAAGGCTGGCGCACTCGTGCGCGTTCGCGCCCTGAGGACGTGGCCACGCGTCGTTTCGCGCTTGCCGTTACATCGGTGTTGCCACTGGCGTTTTTCGCCGTCAGCGCCGTTCGGCGTTCCGTCGAAGCCAATTGGCCGGCGCTTTTGTATCCGTCGGCCATGCTCCTGCTGGCGACTGAAACGCACTCGGCGCTGCGAGGGCGCTGGTGGCAAGCGGGACTATCGTTCGCCATCGTACTACTGGCAGTCGTCAGCATACAAGCGTGGCGTCCGATTCTGCCCATTGAGCCCCGTAAGGACTTGTTCGCGCGAAGCTATGGCTGGTCGACGCTGGCCAGCGCCGTCGACGCCGCACGCCATGACCCATTCCTCGACGGCACCGTCGATCGATGGGTCGCGGCCGAGCGCTACCAGGACGCGTCGGCACTGGCGTTCCATCTTCCCGACCATCCACCCGTATTCTCGCTCAACCTGGCCGGCCGACCCAACCAGTTCGACCTCTGGCAGACGGCATACGACGAGGTGCGTCCAGGTGACGGACTCGTGGCGGTGTTCGATGACAACGCTGCGGGAGACACCCTGGGTGTGCGGGTCGGGCGCTGGTTCAAGGAGTCGCGACGCGGTCCGCAGGTGATACTGCGCCGAGGTGAGGCTGCGGTCGCGCACCGACGCATCTGGTTGTATCGAATTGCCACGAATGTTCCGGCTCGCCCGCCGGCGCGCGCTTCGCTTTCGGCTGCGCCATGAACCGCGTATCCTTGCCTCTCTTCTCTCAATTTCCGTACCGACCGTGTCTCAACCTGTAATCCCCGCCGATCTCGCCGAGTGGTGTTCCGCGAACGATGATCGCGCTCAGAGCGAACTGTTCGAGTTTCTGCGCATTCCAAGTGTCAGTGCAAAATCAGAGCACAAGCAGGATTGTCTGGCGGCAGCGCAGTTTGTCGCCGACGCGCTAACGCGCATCGGCCTCACCACCGAGCTGGTGTCAACGCCGGGACATCCGATTGTCGTGGGCGAATGGCGCCAGGCGGGTCCGGCTGCGCCAACCCTGCTCATTTATGGACACTACGATGTGCAGCCGCCGGAACCGCTCGAGCTGTGGACCTCACCAGCATTCGAGCCGACGGTACGCGATGGACGTATTTATGCGCGCGGAAGTGTTGACGACAAAGGGCAGCTGTACCTCCACATCAAGGCGATCGAAGCCCACCTTGCGGTGCGTGGCACGTTACCGGTGAATGTGATTGTGCTCGCCGAAGGCGAAGAGGAAGTGGGCAGCGTACATCTTGAAGAGTTCCTCGAACGGGAGAAGCAGCGCCTCGCCTGCGACGCGGTGGTCATCTCCGATTCGACCATGTTTGCACCGGGAATTCCGAGCATCCTGTCGTCGCTGCGCGGGCTCGCCTACGTGCAAATCGATGTGCGGGGTGCGGACAGCGATCTGCATTCCGGCATGTACGGTGGCGCCGTCGTGAATCCGGCGATGGCGCTGGCACGCATTCTCGCCACGATGCACGACGCCGATGGACGCATCACTATAGCGGGATTCTACGACCGTGTGCGTCCGTTTCCCGACGCGGTGCGCGAACAGATGCGCGCCCTGCCATTCAGCGATGATGGACTAATGCACGAAGTCGGCGTCACGGCGCTGGCAGGGGAGCCGGGATACACGACGCTCGAACGACTATGGACTCGGCCGACATGCGAAGTGAACGGACTGCTGAGCGGATACACCGGCGAAGGTGCGAAAACGGTCCTGCCGGCGATCTCGATGGCGAAGGTAAGTTTTCGTCTGGTGCCCGATCAGGAACCGAGTACGATCGAGCGACTGGTCACCGAGCACATTGCGCGCGTCACGCCGCCGGGTGTTTCGGCGACCGTGACCGCGCTGCACGGTGGTCGCCCGTGGCGCGCCGATCTGCAGGGTCCGATTTACGAAGCCGGCAAACGCGCGCTCGAAGCCGCGTTTGGTCGCGCGCCTGTTATTACTGGCGAAGGGGGCTCAATTCCCGTCGTGGGCGACTTCGAGCGTATACTGGGCGCACCCGTACTGCTGATGGGCTTTGGTCTGCCTGGCGAGAACGCCCACGCCCCCAATGAGTGGATCAGCGTCGAGAACTACCGACTCGGCATTCGTGCGTGCGCGACGCTGTTGGAAGAAGCAGGACTACAACTGCAGTTGAAGGACCGCAACCGCAGTTGAAGTACAACAACTGCAGTTGAGGTACCACGACTGCAGTGTGAAGTACTGCGGTTATCGGCCACGCAGGTCGGCGATCACCGGCAGATGATCGCTGCCAAGGTCGGGTCCGAGCCAAGCGCCGATGGGGCGAGGGGCCGCCGCGTTCCCGAGTATGTGATCGATCCGGATGCGGAGGAGACGCCCTTCGCGCTTGCTCCAGCCGAATCCCGTACCCGCCGACTCGAACGCGTCGGTGAAGCCGCCCCAGTGTCGACGGAAGATTGCGCTCTCGACTGGCAGGTTGAAATCCCCGGCGAGGATGACGGGAATGCGTTGATCGCCGCGAGTCGACCACACAGCGGCGCGTTCGGATTCGCGATCGCGGATGCGCGCATTGATGTCGACTCGGTTTGCCGCGTTATCACGACGCGACATTTCGTCGGTGCTGGGAACAGCCAGTCGATCAGGAATGAAGCCATCGTCGCCGGAGAGCGCTTCGAGCCCTTTGCGCGCGGTCTCGAGATGCAGATTCACGAACACCAGCGGACCATTCGGCGCGGCGATGACGTGACGCGCCACCAATCCCGAACCACCAAAGCCGTACTGCGCGATTCGTTGAAAATCGCGACGCGGCATCGAATCAACTGACGTTATTGGCCAGCGACTCGCTGTGCAGAGGCTAGCATGGCGCACGCGATGCCACTGCGGCAGGGCCTGCAGAGAATCCCACAGCGCGTCACCACACTCCTGCAGCGCGATCAGGTCCGGTTGCGAGCGTGCGACCTCGTCGCGCAAGCGCATGGCGACTATGCCGCCACCTTGCGTGTTGTAGGTCAACACGCGAATCACACCACGTGGTGCATGTGCTGGCAGCGATCGACCGACCGTGCGCCACGACACCCGACCACCCATGATGGGGCCCACGACCACAAGCAACGCGAGCGTCAGTGGCACCATCGCGCTCCGCACGACAATCGCTGCCAAAGGCATCAGAATTACGAATGGAGCGAGTAGCACGAAGCGCGGACCGTACGCGAGCAATGTGGCGGGCAGAAACGATTCCGAAGTCGTGACCAACAGTATCCAGGTCACGACCACCAGTGCGCTCCACGCCCACGCTATCCGAGCGGTAAATCGGCGCAGCGGACGAGAACTCCCTACTTCCGCCCACGCGCGCACGAACCAGGCTACTGCGGCTTCGCCACCGCGCGTGAGCCACCGCATGGCCCGATCTCGTCGCCGTGCAGACACATCACGGCGCGTCTTGGTAGACGCCGTTCGGTCGCGACGAACGCGAGCTGACCGTACTGCGTCATAAGGGGCATTCGCATTCTCGTTCTTCGGACGCGCAATGGTGACCGTGCGAC
>JANLVM010000707.1:0-1564 GCA_031364015.1 Gemmatimonadaceae bacterium | reverse complement strand
GAGCTGGCGCGGAAGTACAGCATGGTCATCGTTGTTCCGTTGTACGAAGAAGACGCGCCAGGCGTGTACTACAACACGGCGGCGGTCATCGATGCCGACGGTCGCTATCTCGGCAAGTATCGCAAGAATCACATTCCCCACTGCGCGCCGGGATTCTGGGAGAAGTTTTACTTCAAGCCCGGCAATCTCGGGTATCCCGTGTTCGACACGCAGTACGCCAAGGTGGGGGTGTACATCTGCTACGACCGGCATTTCCCCGAGGGCGCGCGCGCACTCGGGCTGAACGGCGCCGAGGTCGTTTTCAATCCGTCCGCGACGGTGTCCGGGCTCTCCGAGTATCTCTGGAAACTCGAGCAGCCGTCGCACGCGGTAGCCAACGCGTACTTCATTGGCGCGATCAATCGCGTTGGCGTCGAAGAGCCGTGGCGGATTGGCGAGTTCTACGGACAGAGTTATTTCTGCGACCCGAGGGGGCAGATCGTCGCGCAGGCGTCACGTGACAAGGACGAACTGATTACGGCGGTGCTGGATCTCGATCAGATTCGCGAAGTGCGGAAGGTGTGGCAGTTCTATCGCGATCGGCGACCGGAGACGTATAGCGGGTTGTGCGCGCTGTAGACGTGGCCCCACCAACCGCTGCACCACCCGCGCCTTGAACGCCGGACTATACGATGTCATCATGCCCTCACCTACACCCCCTACGATGTTATTCAGCGTACCGATGACAGTGCATTGGTCATGCGACAACTAGCCTGACGCAGGGGAGTTCCGTCGTCTGCTTTGCTCGACAGCTGACTCTCACGCTTAGGCAGATCCAGTCCTATAATCTCCATGGCCGTTGGCCTCCCGATATGCGCCCCGTCGGCTAACGGTGAGCGCGTAGAATAGTGGTGGAGCAGAGCGTGCCATCACGTTACCGTGGAGGCCCAACCGCCGCTTCATACCAACTATCCCGAATCCGCAAGTCCGCCCAATTCCGCACCCTGCCGATCCTCGCGCTCACGGCGAAAGCCATGAAAGGCGACCGGGAGAAGTGCCTCGACGCCTGCGCGAGCGACTACATCGCGAAGCCGGTGAACACCGACCAACTCCTGTCGCTCATGCGCGTTGTGTAATGTGCACAAGGCTATCGGCACTCCCACGAATGACCAGTGGTCGTGCTATCAATTGGCCCGGTCGATCCGGTGGCGTTCACCCGCTCGAGCAGCCGCCACTCACGCCCTTGGCGCACAAGGGTGCCTGCCTTCAATGCCACGTACGGCCGAATACGTCCCCGGGCCACGTACTCCGCGTCATGCTCGATGTATCGACGCACATACATCGCGCGAGCCGATGACAGCAGCCCCACGGTCGTGCCTGCGGGGGTCAACGTGAAGAGCGGATCGGGTGCCTGACCTCCGCGCGTGACGAGACGCAGGAGCTCTGACTTAGAATAGAACGTAAAGCCCAAGCTGCCCTTCACGACGAGGCCTGGAGTCGACACAAAGGTCGAGTCCGCGTACGCGCGGAGGGTGGACATTGAGGCGGATCGTGCGGCAGCTTGAAACAGGGAGTCCGTTCGTGC
>JANLVM010000639.1:0-1958 GCA_031364015.1 Gemmatimonadaceae bacterium | reverse complement strand
CCACGGGGTCGCAGCGCTCATCGCCACGGACCTCGCCCGCAGCAATCGACTGGTCATCGTTGAGCGACTCCACCTCGATGCGGTCATGCGCGAACTCGACTTGGTGCGCGCGGGTCGCGTTGACTCCTCCAGCGCGCCACGGGTTGGACGGATCGTCGGGGCACGCCGTGTCATCCTGGGCAATCTCGACATACGCCCCACCGGTGCGCTGCAACTCGGCTCGACCGTCGCCAACGCGGTCAGTGGCGTGGTCGATGCATCACTCTCAGGGAATGCGACCGTCAATCGGATCTTCGATGCCGAGAAGGCCATGGTGTTTCGCCTGCTCGAAGCGTTGGGCGTCACGCTCACACCCGCCGAACGCCGCGCCATCGAGCCGCACCAAACACAAAACCTTGCGGCATTGCTGGCCTTCAGCAACGGCGTGCGCGCTGAGCTAAACCGCGACGCGGTCGGCGCGATCGCGCACTACAACGCCGCCGCGCGCCTCGATCCGGGATTCACCGAAGCCCGCGCACGCGCAACGGCGATTCAGGGCACCGACGTGGCACGCCTCGGGTCCTCAGCCGCAGTCTCGCGCGTGTCGTCACTCTCCAACGAACTCGTGAACCGATCCACGCCGGTGCTGTTCGGGTCCGGCGTTGATGCGCCGGTCACACGCCAGCAGCTCATCACTATCACCATCAGCATCCGCACCCCGTGAGTCCGAGCCCGAGGGCAGTCGCGCGCGTCGCGCTGCGGACCATCGTCGCGCTGCGGACCCTCGTCGCGCTGGTCGCCGTGGGACTTGCCGCCGACGCGTCAGGGCAGTCGGCGCGTACGGTGCTGATCGCACCCACGTATCAGCTGTGGCAGTTTGATAAAGCGGTGCCGCTCGATTCGCTGCGCGTGATCGATGCCTCGCAAATCTCGGCGCCGTTTGTCATCGCGCTGCCATTTGCGTCTCGGTATTCTGCTTCGGTGAGTGGCGCCGCCTTCACCAGTCGCATCAGCACCGAGGGTGCGGCGAGTGGCGGCGCGTCGCGCAGCCTCAGTGGCGTCACCGATTTGCGTGTTCGCGTGACCGGTCCACTGATTGGTGACGCCTTGCAGTTCACGCTGGGACTCAACGCGCCGACGGGGAATCGTGATCTCTCGTTACCAGAGAACGACGTGCTGCGAGTGCTGGCCGCACCCGCGCTCGGGGCGCAGGTCGCCGTGCCGGGCGTCGGCCTCGGAGGTACGATTGGGCTCATCGCCGCCCGTCTCTCTGGCAACTGGGCACTGGCGCTCGGTGCATCCGTCGAACATCGCGGCGCGTACTCACCACTCGATGCCGTGATCATCGGTCGCAGTGCCCGCACGGAACTCGCGCCTGGTGGTGCCGTACACCTCTCCTTCGGCGCCGAAGGCCAACTCGGTCTGCATCGACTCACGATCGGCGTCTCGGGTGACATGTACGCCTCTGACGAGGTGCGCTCGATCACCAGCGGCGGCACGCAGATTGATCAATACCGCCTCGGACCCACCGGATTGGTGACGATAGCGTTGCAGGTCGGCGGAACGGGATTCCGGGAGCTGACCTTTCGCGTCACCGATCGCTATCGCAGCGCGTTCAGCGACGCGTCGGGCGGCACCATCGTGGGATCGAATGGCAACTACTTCGAAGGCGGCCTCTCCGGCCTGCTCGGCCCGACGGACGGCGTATCAGTACTACTCGGTCTCGACGCGCGGCAACATTCTGGGCTTCCGGTCGACAACGGCTTTATCGGGGCAGGGTTGACCGCCGTCGGCGCCACCATCGGGCTCTCGATCCCAACCGGCGGAGTGGAATGGCGTCCGACGTTTCGCTACTCGCAGGGCAACCTGAAAACGGGGCGGATCACGACGTCCATGGCCAGCTTCACCGCTGGCTTGTCGCTGAGCGCGCGGTAAAAGCGCGGCAAAAGCGCGGTAAAAGCGCGGTAAAAGCGCGGTAA
>JANLVM010000633.1:0-6872 GCA_031364015.1 Gemmatimonadaceae bacterium | reverse complement strand
CATTCCGCGTCAGTCACTTTCATGACCAGATGATTGGCTTTGACGCGTTCCATGGCGCGACGACGCGCACCCTCGTTGTCCGCGGTGAGCGCGCGGTCGCGCGCGACGTCGTCTGGCGTCGCCAGCCGCACGGCGAGCCGTGGCGGGGGCGTGGTGCCGCACCCGTGCGCGCACCCGCGACACCGGACCTCTGCCAGTTCGCCGGTGGAATGCACGCGGCCAAAGTCTTTACCGCGATCGGCGTCGACGATCACACCGGCGCGCAAGGCTGGTGCCGTCTCTGCCTCCCACTGAAAGAACTCCTTGCGGTTTCCCCGAAACGCGACTTCGATGAGATGCGTCATGTCGCTCGCCCGCGCCGATTACTCTGCAAACTGCCCCATGCGGAGAAACTTTTCTCGCCGCTTGCGCACCAGTCGGTCAGGCTTGAGTCGACGCAACTCTTCCAGGTTGCGGGTCAGCGCCTCCTTCAAGTTCGCGGCCGTGGCATCGTGATCGGCATGTGCGCCGCCAATCGGTTCCGGAACGATCTCGTCAATCACGCGCAGCTCCACCAAATCGGCGGCGGTGATGCGTAGTGCGGTCGCCGCTTTCTCGCGCATCTCCGGGCTCTTGCCGTCTTTCCAGAGAATGGCCGCGCATCCCTCGACGGTGATCACGGAATACACCGCGTTCTCGAGCATCAGCACCCGATCGGCCACACCAAGTGCCAGCGCGCCACCCGAGCCCCCTTCGCCGATGACGGTGGCGACAATCGGTACTTGCAGTTGGCTCATCTCCAGAAGATTGCGCGCGATCGCTTCGGATTGCCCACGTTCCTCGGCGCCCAGACCCGCCCACGCACCTGGCGTATCGATAAACGTGAGCACGGGTACCTGGAACTTCTCGGCCAGTTTCATGAGACGGAGCGCCTTCCGGTAGCCCTCCGGATGCGGCATGCCGAAATTGCGTTTGAGATTCTCTTTGGTGTCGCGGCCGCGCTGGTGACCGATCACCATCACGGTCTCTCCGTCGAGGCGCGACCAGCCCCCGATGATGGCGGCGTCGTCGCGGAACAGTCGATCGCCGTGAATCTCAATGAAGTCGGTGAGCGCCAGCCGGATATAGTCGGCCGTGAACGGACGTCGGGCGATCCGTGCGACCTGCACGCGTTGTAACGGCGTCAGGTTTCGATAAATCTCAACGCGAAGCTCGGCGAGTTTCGCCTCAAGCGGTGCGAGCGCATCGACCAAATTGAGCGCCGGGTCGCCGACGAGTTTTCTTATCTCCTCGATCTGTTTCTCAAGGTCCGCGAGCGGACGTTCGAATTCGAGAACCGGGGCAACGGCCATTGACAGTCCGGAGAAGGAGGGAAGCGGCCGCGCGTTAGCCGTCGGCGCGCACGAGGCGCACGCGATCGGCGCCAAGCAGCGCGCGAAGATCGGACAGGACGGCAGGCGACGCAGCAACCGTGAGCGTCCGCGAACGGAATCGGACAAGGGAATCGTCGCCGTCCTGCCATCGTAGCTCAAGTGGCGCCGATCCGTGATGGGATTCGACCGCCACTCGCACATCATCCATCACCGATGGGGCCAAGTCTGCCCCGCGGGTCAGATCGATCGCGACTGCCAGATCACCGCTGGCCCGTATTTCGGTGAAGCGTGTGACGGTCTCGACGATGAACGTGGGGTTCTCAACCTCCTGATCCTTCCGGGAATAACCGCCCCTGATCAGCAGCGGTACGTCAGGCCGGACACGTTCGGCGATCACCGCCCACGCCTCCGGGAAGACCAACAGTTCGGAAGATCCGGAAAAATCCTCAACTGTCAACCTGGCAAACTCGGCCCCCGACCGTTTGGAGAGCTGGCGCTTGATGGCCGTCACGACCACGCCGATGGTCACCTCCTCCGGCGTCCAACGACCCAGCTGAGCCACCGTATGGGAGGCGAATAGCTCGCATTCGGTGCGAAATGGGTCGAGCGGATGTCCGGAGATGTAGAAACCGATCAGCTCCTTTTCTCGCTGCAGCCGCTCGCTTTCGCTCCACGCCGGCGTCGCCGGCAGCGGTGGAGGATTGGAGGTCGCCCCCCCGGAAGAGGCGGAACTACTGGTATCTCCAAAGTCCCCAAACAGAGAGACCTGACCGCGCTCGGCCTCGTCCTGTCGCAATGACGCTTCGCTGATCGCGTGGTCGAGGGCCGCCAGCAACTGGGCCCGGTGGCCACCCAACGCATCGCCGGCGCCGGCAGCGATGAGGGCTTCAAACACACGTTTATTGCAGACACGGAGGTCGACGCGCGAGCACAGGTCGTAGAGCGAGGAGAACGCCCCGCTTTCGCGCGCACCGAGCAGCGAATCGATGGCACCACGGCCCACGTGGCGAATTGCTCCGAGTCCAAAACGAATGCGCTTGTCGCCCACGACTGTGAATCGCCAGCCCGATTCGTTGACATCGGGTGGCAACACGTCAAGACCCATTTCCCGCGCTTCGGCGATGTACTTGATGACTTCTTCGGTCCGGCCTATGTTCGACGACAACAGCGCCGCCATGAACTCGGCCGGGTAGTGCGTCTTGAGCCACGCGGTGTGATACGCGACGACCGAATAGGCGACCGAGTGCGACTTGTTAAATCCGTACCGCCCGAACGTCTCGATCTGTCCCGACAGCTCGTCGATGATTTTCGGATCGTGACCCAGCGCGACCGCTTTGGTCACAAACTTACCGAGCTCTTGCTTGATCAGCTCCGCATCCTTCTTGCCAACCGCTTTGCGCAGCACGTCGGCTTCGGCGAGCGAGATGCCAGCGAGCACCTGCGCAATGCGCATCACCTGTTCCTGATAGGTGATGACGCCGAACGTGTTGGAGAGAATCGGTTCGAGTTCCGGCAGCGCGTACGCGATGGGCTCATCGCCGCGCTTTCGCCGGATGTACACGTTGTGCATGCCCGCATCGAGCGGACCGGGACGTAATAACGCGTTCGACGCGACCAGGTCGTCGAAGCGGTCGCAGCGCATGCGCTTGAGCACGTCGGTGGCGAGCGGCGATTCGAACTGGAACACGCCGGCGGTGCGTCCGGCGCGCAGCATGCGGTATGTATCGGCGTCCGTAAAGCCGCGCTCTTCCAGGACCACGTCGAGACCGTGCCGCTGCTTGATCAGGCCCAGCGTGTCGCTGATGACGGTGAGCGTGGTCAATCCGAGGAAGTCCATCTTGAGCATACCGGCATGCTCAAGCGCGTTCATGTCGTACTGTGTGACAATCACGCGTTCATCCTCACCGCTGCCCGATCCTTTGGACGCCTGCGTGCAGATGGGTACGAACTCGTTGAGCGGTCCCGGGGCGATGACGACACCGGCCGCGTGCACGCCGGTATGACGCGAGAGGCCTTCAAGCGACATCGCGAAATCGAGCAGCTGTCGATATCGCGCATCGTCATGATAGAACTTCTTGACCTCCGGCACCTGCTCAATAGCCTGCTTGACCGTCAGCGAGAAATTCGGGGCATTCGGTATGCACTTGGCCAGCGCATCGGTTTCGGCCACAGTAAAGCCGAGCGTGCGTCCGACGTCCTTGATGGCGGCGCGCGACTTGAGGGTCCCGAAGGTGACGATCTGTCCGACCGAGTCCTTCCCGTACTTCTGCCGGACATACTCGATCACCTCGCCCCGCCGCTCGAAACAGAAGTCGACGTCGACGTCGGGCATCGAGATGCGCTCGGGATTCAAAAAACGCTCAAACAGCAGATCGAATTCCAGCGGACAGACGTCGGTAATACGCAGCGCATACGCCACCAGCGAGCCCGCAGCAGAGCCGCGCCCAGGACCGACGGGTATGCCGCGATCACGCGCCGCTTTGATAAAATCGGCGACAATCAGGAAGTAGCCCGCGTACCCCGTCTTCGTGATGACCCCGAGTTCATACTCGAGCCGGTCTTTCACTTCGTCCCGGAACGGATCGCCATAGCGAACCTTGGCCCCGTCGGTCGCTAACTGCACCAGCAGATCGTTCTCCGTCGTCACGCCCTCCGGCAACGGAAACGACGGCACGTAGTACTTCTTCTCGAACTGCACATCCACCGAGTCGGCGACGGCGAGCGTATTCGTCAGGACATCGTCGCGTCCGGGGAAGAACGGACGGATCTCGTCAGCCGATTTGAAGTACAATCCGTCGTCGTAGCGCAACCGATCGCGATCGTTACGATCCTTGCCGAGGCCGATGCACAGCAGCACGTCGTGCGCGTCGTGATCCTCATGACGCAGGAAGTGCGTGTCGTTGGTGGCGACGACCGGCAGTCCGAGTTCGTCGGCCAGCGACAGGACCTTGGCGTTCAGCGTGGCCTGCCCGGGGCTGGTGTGCGCTTGCACCTCGAGGTAGTAGCGTCCCTTGAACAGTTCGGCATACCACGCGGCGGCCTCACGCGCCTCGGCCAGTCTATCGTCCATGAGGTGCGTGGCCACTTCACCCGCCAGGCACGCCGAGGAGACGATCAGGCCTTCGCTGTGCCGGGCCAGGAGTTCGCGGTCGATGCGAGGTTTGGTGTAAAACCCTTCGGTGTACCCCAGCGAGGAGAGCTTGACCAGATTGCGGTAGCCTTGGAGGTCGCGGGCCAGCAGCACAAGGTGGTAGTACGGCTTTACCCCGGGGGCCGGACGGCCGCGTGTGCGGCGGTCTGCCGGGGCGACGTACGCTTCCATCCCCAGGATGGGCTTCAACCCGGCCTTGCGCGCCTTTTCCTGGAAATCCCAGGCAGCGTGCATGTTCCCGTGATCCGTAATCGCCAGCGCGGGCTGTTCGTACAACAGCGCGCGCTTGATTAGATCATCGATACGATTCGCGCCGTCAAGGAGCGAATACTCGGAGTGACAATGCAGGTGGACGAACGACATGGACCAAGAATGATAACCTGGCGGCTCCTTCGTCGGGTGACTGGCGCAACGACCATCGCGCTTGTGACCCTCCTCGCGCTGTCGCCCACCGGCTGCTACTTGTCGCGCGCTGCCTATGAGGAGGCGCGCATTCTGTCACGCCGGCAACCCATTGCGCGACTGTTAATCGACTCGGGTCGATCGCGCTCGGGTTCGGTCACGGCGACCCGTGTGCCGCTCCTTGATGGCGCGACGCTGGATAAGCTTCGGCTGGTGTCGGAGGCGCGAACGTTTGCGGTCTCAGCGCTCGGTCTCAAGGCCGACGAAAGCTTTACGCAGTTTAGTCGACTCGATCGCGATACGCTCGTTCTGGTGCTCTCGGCGGCGTATCGGGATCGCCTGGAGCGCAAGACCTGGTGGTTTCCTGTGGTGGGCACCTTTCCGTACAAGGGCTTCTTCGATTTCGACGAAGCGAAGCGCACGCGCGAGCAGATGTCGCGCGACGGATTCGATGTCACGCTGGGGCCTTCATCGGCCTTCAGTACGCTCGGCTGGTTTAACGATCCTCTGGTAAGCACGACGGTCAAGGCGGACTCGGTCACGCTGGTCAATACCGTGCTGCACGAATTGCTGCACAACACGTTCTTTGCCAAGGGTCGCGTGGCGTTCAATGAATCGTTCGCATCGTTCGTCGGCGGTCGTGGTGCTGAGGCGTTCTTCCGTGCGCGTGGCGATAGCGTGCTGCTGCGACGCGCCGAAGGCGACTGGCAGGACGACTTGCTACTGGGTGCGTTCTGGGCCCGCGTCTCGCGCGAGATCGACTCGGTTTTTACGGCGCTCCCGGACACCGCGCGCACCGAGCGACTGGCAGCGCGCGAAACGGTGTACGCTGCCGCGAAACGTCGATTGGTGGACAGCATTGGACCGCAGTTGCGGGGGTATCCGGTCGGATGGGCCGCGAAGGTGGAGTTGAACAACGCGGTACTGCTGTCGCGACGGGTGTACGCCGAGGGGTTGGACGGATTCGACTCTGTGTACGTCGCCGAACAGCGCGATGTGCGGCGGGCCGTGCAGGTGATTGTGGCGCGGCAGAAACGGAAATAGTGGTGAAACGGCACCTACGCCATCAGGGCAACAGCAAGAGCGATCGGCCAAACGTTTCGCCGATCGCGGTTGCACTTTTGCCCTGATAGCGTAGTTGCCCCTCTTAGTTGTTGCCCCTCGCCGTCAGGGTTTCTTGCTCTCGGGCAGCAAGACAAACCGCGCGCGATTCGTTTCATCGAGAAATTTCTTTGCCCCCGCGGCCAACTTCTCGGCCGTCAGCCCGGCGATCAAGGCGTCGTCGGCGAACACGGTGGTGACATCGTCGCCGTTGTCCAGCCGTCCTTGCAGCATGCCCACCCACCAGCCGTTCTGCTTCCGCGCCACTTCCAGTTCACGACGCTGCTGTTCGCGCACGCGTTCCACTTCCGCAGCGGTTGGCGGAACCCGTCGCAAGGAATCCAGTTCGTGCAGCACCGCCGTGAACATCGTATCCGCCTTCTCGGGCGCCGATCCGTAACTGATGACGAGTTGCCATTCCTGCCGCGGTCGGCGCGCGAACGCGGTGTTAATGCCCACGGAGTATGTACCGCCCAACGCCTCGCGCAGTCGATCATTCAGTCGCATCTCGAGCACCTCGCCAACCGACGAGAGCACGTACGCCTGCTCGCGGCTCCACACGTCCGCACCGGCCAGCAACAGGGCCGTCTGGCTTTGCGGCGCCAACCCTTTGCGGACCGTCTTGTCAATGCGACCGCTAAACAGCTTCGGTCCGACATCACGAAACGTCTCTTTGCGACCGGTCGACGGAAGCGACGCCAACCACTGCTCGGCCAGCGGCTTGAGCGTCGCCGCTTCGACATTCCCGACGAACAGGAATGAGAAGTCGCTCGCGTCACTGAATCGATCCTTGTAGATCGCCAGCATCTGCGCGAGGTCGAGCTCTTTGAGCATCTCCACCGAAACCGGCCGCACGCGCGGGTGAC
>JANLVM010000526.1:0-2589 GCA_031364015.1 Gemmatimonadaceae bacterium | reverse complement strand
TGCGCGTTCGCGCGGCGGCCGAGGATCCGCCCGATGTTGATGAGATTGTCGCCGATCACGCCGAGGCCCACCCAACGTTGCATGCCGTGATCCCCTTTGTCCCGGCAGCGGGTGAGTCCGTGCCGCCGCTTCACCACGCTGATGCGGCCTTCACACCCCGTGCGCCATTTCTGCCCCGCGCGAAACCACCGTTTCTTCTGTTCCTGCTTCCGCTCGGCGCTCGTGGTGTTGCGATTCGGAATGCACACGCGTTTGACACCCATCTCATGGGCCGTGCTTTCATTCTTGGCCGAGTAGAAGGCCGCATCCGCCGCCACCAGACGCGGGGCACGCCCCAGCTGCTGCTTGTGTGAGGCGATCGCGGGAATCAACAAGTCCGAGTCGCTGGGCCGCGTGTCGTAGACCGCATACTCGGTGATGATCTGCTGCTCCGCTTCCTGGATCTTCACCATCTTGCCGAACTCGGTCGGCTTGCTCGCCTTGCCTTTGCGGATCACTTCGGTCGTCGGCTCGAAGAGGCTGACCACTTTCTGCTCCACGTGCGTGTCGCCGCCGAAGATTCGCGCGCGGGTTTGCTGCATCACCTTCCGGACGCGCGGCACCATCGTGTCCAATACCGTGCGCAAACGTTGGAGGGCGGCCTGTTTCCCGACGTCGCCCGCGGTCTTCATGCCCGTCTCGATCTCCCGCGCGAAGCGCTTGGCCTGTCCCACCACGCGCCCGGTCGCCACCAGGAGTTTGCGGTACCCCTGTTCCAATCGTTCTTTGCCGGCACCGCCCTTGCTTCGAGCAGCCCGCCCAATCTCCAGCAGCCGAAACTTCACGCTCCGGCGGCGATCCAGCAGCGTCGCGCCGGCCGCCCCCGCGATGGCGGTGATCCGCTGCATCGCGCGCGTCAGCACCCGCACGCCGTCGCCCAGCAAGCTGCTGTCGGTCGGATAGTGGATGTTGGTTTCGACGACGGTCGTATCGAGCCGCATCGTGCGTCCCGTCACGATCTTGCGCTCGTACGCGATCGCGACGATGCGTTTATGAAGGGTCTGCACGACCTCCGGTCCCAGGGCCAGCGCCCACTTGTTCATGACGGTATCATCGGGCACCTTGCCGCCGCCGACGCGTGTGAACGACCGGTAGACGAGGTTGGCCCGCACCTCTCGCTCGACCGCTTCGTAGCTCCAGTTGCGAATGTGCTTGAGCACGAGCAAGCGGATCACGACGTCGGCTGGCGTGCCCCGCCGCCCGCGCGTCCGGCTCTGCGGGTGGCGTTTGGCCAACGCGTCGTACACGGTGGCGAGTAGGGACGCATCGTCCAGCACCTGGTCGGCGGAATGCATCCAGTCCTCCCACAAGTCGCTGACCTCCTCGGCAATGAGCCCGTCGGCGAACTGGAACTGGGCACGGTGCAGGTCAAGCACGGGGCGCCTTCCGCGATGTCCGGGTGGCGGAATCGGGGCGCAGGAGGACGTGATTCAACTCGCAGATTTCCTCCAGCGTGTCTTTCAATGCGTGGTAGTTGCTCAGCCACTGGCGCACGTCGGGCACTTGGTCGCGGGGAATGCTGAACTGCCGGGTGCGGCCGCCGGGATAGCTGATGGTGAGCACGGTTTGCGGATGCCCCTCGCCCCGGGCACACTTGGGGCAGCCACTGGTATGGCGCGTGATGCGTTCGATGAGCGACCCGCGCAGGACGTCGCCGGTGGCGGCGGCGAGGCGCTTGAGCAACGGCGTTCTGGCGCGGAGAGCGTGTTTATGTGTCATCCATATAGATGATACACGACACTGTGACACAAGTCAATACTCGGCGTTGCGGAATTTCGCGGGCGGCGGCGGACCACGGCGCTCGCGGATGCGCAAATGGTACGGTCGAACAGTTTCTGCGCGCTGCGGCGGCTCACACGAGGGGCACGGACGCTGGAATTTTGCGCCAAGAAGTAGCTAGCTAAGCCATTCGGCTTCGCCCTCACAGATCCGTACGGTCGGCTTTCCCGCATACGGCTCTTCGCGAAGGTCACCCGATACCGCGCGGTCACTTTACGCGTGGATGCATGATCCGAGGTCGCGGCAGGGGGAAGCGGTCCAAGAGCGCTTCAAACGCGGCCCACGTCAGACGTCGCTGACTCCGCCGATACAATGCGCGAAACCAAATACGCCGAACATGATGGGCGAACGCCGTGAGCGCCCGGAAGTTGCTCGACAGGCCGAAGTACGCAAAATGGCCCCGCAGCACCTGACACAACCAACGATGCTGGTCGCGCACCGGCTCATGCCGTCGACGCTTCGCTTCCTCGTTCAGCGTCTGGAGCTTCCCCGCCACGCGTTGTCGCTGCGTCTTCCGTTTGACAATGAACCGACCGTCTCGAGTCCACCCCGCGTAATGCGTGAAGCCGAGAAAAGCGAACGTGCCAAGCCGACGCTCCCCGCGTTGCTGATGAGCCAATGCGGGAAGACGCCCGAACTCGATCACGCGCGTCTTCTCCTCATGGAGCTGCAAGCCAAAATGTTGCAGGCGTTCCTGAAGGGCGACGCGCATCTGTCGTGCATCATGGCCAGACTGAAAACCCATGACGAGTCGAGTAGCGGAGGGGAATC
>JANLVM010000525.1:0-6482 GCA_031364015.1 Gemmatimonadaceae bacterium | reverse complement strand
AACACCAACGGAAAAAGTTGCCACACGCCGTCGGTGTGCCTGAGAAGCAGCAGTTCGAGCAGGGTGCCAACATTGCCGATCACGAGCAGCACCAGAAGTCCCGCTCGCAACACGGTGACAGTGGCCTGTTGTAAGATCATGCTGAGACCCTGACTACTCCGCAGTTGAAGCTATATTCCACGTCTGACCCTGTTTTCAGCGGACCACGAGATGTCGACTACCCGACGCGAGTTTTGTCCACGAGCGCCCCGTCGCTGCTGGCAGTCGCCGGTGCCCCCGCCCTGATGGGATTACGCGCCGACCACGCCATCGTTGTACGAAGCCCCGTTTCAGTTCGATTCGTTCTTACCTATTTCGCTTCCTTGAGGAATAACTCGTGTCGTTCATGACTACCACTCGCGTGTCCCGAATCGTTACGCTGTTCGCGCTGCCGTTGGCGTTAGCGGCGTGCAAAGACAAAGCCTCGACCGCTGCGACGTCTGCGATTCGCGCGCCGTCGTCGACAGCGTCAGCCAGTCCCGACTCGTTTCGCGTGCTGTTCGAAACCAGTCGCGGCAACTTCACCATCGAGGTCAAGCGGTCGTTGGCGCCGATCGGTGTCGATCGTTTCTACGAATTGGTCCAGAACGGCTACTTCACCGATGTGCGGTTCTTCCGTGTAGTGCCCGGATTCATCGCACAATTCGGCATGCATGGCGATCCCAAAACGAACGCTACGTGGATGAGCAGCACCCTGATGGACGATCCGGTCGCGGAAAGCAACAAGCGCGGCACCATCGTGTATGCCACCACGCCCCGACCCAATACGCGCTCCAATCAGTTCTTCATCAACTTTGGGGACAACGCGATGCTCGACGCTCAGGGCTTTGCACCATTTGGTCATGTCGTTGAAGGCATGGCGGTGGTGGACGCCATCAATGCGGAGTACGGAGAATCGCCAGACCAGCCGCGTATTGAGGCGCAGGGCAACGCCTACCTCTCGGACGCGTTTCCGAGGCTCGACTATATCAAGTCCGCCAAGGTAGTGCCGAGATAGCTCGTCGAAACTGCAGGCAACCCTTCGCTGTAGGGATGGGTCACATCCGAGTGCGCGGCAGGCCCATCTCGTGGAATTCCCCTCCATTTCAACGTGCTGTAAACATGCGTCGTATCGCCTTGCTGGTGTGCGCCCTCCTCGCAGTCGTCATGACCCAACCGGCCATGGCGCAGCAGTTGGACGTGATTCGGGGGCGCGTGACCGGTCCCGATTCCACGCCCGTCAGTGGAGTGACGGTCAAGGCGACATCGTTCTCGGGGACCGTCTCGAAGTCCGCCAGGACCGGTCGGAACGGACGATTCAGCATCACGTACCCGAATGGCGAAGGCGACTACTGGTTGGAGTTCCACGCGATCGGGTATGTCGCGAAGCGCTTTGAGATCAAGCGTATCGCCGATGAAGAGATTCTGCTGGCCGACACCCGCCTGGCGTCCAGTATTGCGACGCTTGAACAGGTTACGACCACGGCAAACGCGGGACGTGCGCTCATCAATCGTGCCGATCCGGGAGGTAGTGTCGGAGGCGGAGAGCGAGCGCTCTCGACCACCGGCTTGCCGCCCGATCAGATGGGCAATCTCGCGGCGATGGCGGCAACCGTTCCGGGAATCCAACTCATTCCCGGTCTCGACGGCGCCGCCGACGTTTTTTCAGCACTCGGCCTGTCGGCCGATCAAAACAGCACAACATTCAATGGGCTGGGGTCGGGCATCAGCACGCTTCCGCCCGACGCACAGGTGCGCGCTTCTGTTATCACGCACAGCTATGATCCGGCCATTGGCAACTTCAGCGGCGCGAGAATTTCGCTGGCTTCGCAGCCCGGTACCAACTACTCGTTTCGACAGGCCAGTACCAATGCCATCACGCCCCGCCTGGAGTTTGCCGACGACGTCGCCGAGCAGCAGAACCAGAAGTACAGCAATTTCCAGGTCGGTGCCGGTGGTCGCGGTCCGATCACCATGGATCGCCACTTTTACAATACGTCGTTCGGACTCACACGGAATTTCAAGGATCTCCCGTCGCTCCTGAACACCAGTCCGCTCGGATTGTCATCAGCCGGAGTGGCAAGCGATTCGGTGACGCGACTGCTCAACATTCTGCAGCAGTCCAATATTCCGTCAAACGTGCCCAACGCACCGTCGCTGCAGTCCACCGATGCGGCCAGTCTTCAGGCGAACTTCGATTTGACGCCCGGTTCATCGGGAACCGGAAATGCCCTGACGTTTGGCTTGCTGGGCAACTATCGGCAGAGTCAGCAGGTCACGGGATTTGGCGGCTCCTCGATTCTTACCACACCGGCGCACAACGGTGAAACGCGGCAATGGAGTGGTATCGCGTCGCTGCGCCACACCAATTACTTCTGGTTCGGCGTGCTCTCCAATTCGAACGTGGGGTTGAGTTTGAGTGGCTCGGAGAATGAACCGTATTTGCGATTGCCCAACGGCAACGTGCGCATCAACTCTGTGTTCGATGACGGTACGTCAGCCGTACGTACACTGTCGTTCGGCGGTAATCCAGCGTTGACGCTTGGACAGCGCGCGCAGACACTGGAGTTGTCCAACGAACTGCGCTGGTATGCCGGCAACAACCGTCATGCCGTCAAGCTGACGTCGAACGTGCGTCACGAGGGCTTCACTGCCGATCAAAGTGCCAATCTGTTCGGATCGTTTTCGTTTAATTCGCTGGCCGAGTTGCAGGCGGGCCAGGCGTCGCTCTTCAGCCGCACATTGTTGGCGCCAGAGCGGACGGGGAACCAGCTGACCGCCGCCGTCTCGCTTGGCGATTTTTGGCGTCCATCGCCTGATGTGCAGATTCAGTACGGATTGCGCCTGGATGCGAATCGCTTTCTGACGACTCCTGGTCAGAACGTGCTCGTCGAGCAAAAGCTGGGCGTGCGCAACGATGCGGTGCCAAATCGCGCCTATCTCAGCCCGCGACTCGGGTTCACCTGGATGTATGGCACCGCGCCGCAGATTGCATTCATTCCGGGCGCGGTGCGTCCACCACGCGCCCTGATTCAAGGCGGCGTTGGTGTATTTCAGAATCTGCGGGGCTCCGATCTGATTGCCACGGCGGTGAACAACACCGGTCTCGCCAGCTCCACGCAGCAAATTTCCTGTGTGGGTCCGGCCGCGCCCGTGCCGGCGTGGTCGAGCTATGGCAGCAATGCCTCCACCATACCAACCACCTGCGCCGACGGCACGACGGGCACGGTATTTTCCAACTCCAGGCCGAATGTCACGTTGTTTAGTCCGTCGTTTCAGCAGTCGCGTGTGTGGCGCTCCAATCTCAGCTGGAGTGGTCCGGTGCTCGACAATCGATTTGCGTTCGGCGTATCGGGCGTCTACTCGCTGAATCTGAACCAGCAGGATGCCATCGATCGCAACTTCAGCGGGACGCAGCGGTTTGCGTTGGACAATGAAGGCGGGCGCCCGGTGTATTTCAACGTGTCGGCGATTGACCTCAGGACCGGCGCCATCGCGTTGCCAGACACGCGCATTGCGACCGATTTCCAGCGGGTCTCGGAGGCGCGTTCCGATTTGCGCTCCGATGCGCAGCAACTGCTGTTCACCGTGCGTCCCATCACCGCGAATCCTCGCCTGCGTTGGAACGCGTCGTATCAGCTGCTGGCGCTGCGTGATGAGTATCGTGGATTCAGCAGCACGGTCGGCAATCCGTTTGACACGCAGTGGGGACAGAGCATGCAGCCCGGGCGTCACCAGATTGGCGTAGGGTTCAGCGACTTCCCGATATTCGATGTGGTGTATCTGTCATGGAATCTGGCGTTCGTATCGGGCGTCCCCTTCACGCCGTCTATTCAAGGCGACGTGAACGGTGATGGCGGTGGTTTCAACGACCGCGCGTTTGTATTCGATCCGGCGGTCACGCCCGATCCCGCGTTGGCGACCGCGATGCGCACGTTGCTGGGCACCGGATCGGAGAGCGGGCGCACCTGTCTGACCAGTCAGTTGGGGCGACTGGCCTCGCGTGGCAGCTGCCGAGGCCCGTGGAACACGCAGGCGAATCTCAGTTTCCGATTCAACCCGCAAAAGATTGGCTAACCGAAGCGCGCGAGCGTCAATTTCAGCATCAACAACCCGTTGGGATTGGCCGACCTCGTGCTGCATGGCCAGGGCATTCGCGGCTGGGGGCAAAACATCATGCCCGATCAGAGCCTGCTCTTTGTGCGCGGCTTCGATCCGGCTACGAAACGCTTCAAGTATGAAGTAAATCAGCGATTCGGCTCGACCCGCCCCACCGAGTCCACCCAGCGCGTGCTGCCGTTAATCAGCTTGCGGGTGCAGTTGGACATCGGGCTGCCGCGCGAACGTCAGGTGCTCACCCAACGCCTGGATATGGGTCGGGGTCGCCCGGGCACCAAGTCGACGGCGCCGATACTCAAGTCGTTGGGCAGCAGCACAATTCCCAATCCGATGTTGATGATCATGCAGCAGCCGGATTCGCTCAAGTTGACGAGAAAACAGGCCGATAGTCTGGCCGCGCTGAGTCGGGCGTTTACGCAGCGGGCCGACGCGCTGTGGACTCCGGTGGCGAAGGTGCTGGAAGGACTACCCGAGGGATACAGTCGCTCGGTCGCGTACGACCAATACGTGACGGCGCGTGAAAAGACGGTCGACTATCTGATGACGTTAGTGCCCGAGGTGAACCGTCTGCTCACCAAGGCGCAAAAGCGGCGCCTGCCGTTACAGATCCTGAACTTTCTCGATATCCGGGTGCTCAAGTTCATGCGCTCATCCAGTGCGGGTATCGAAACCAGTCCGTTTATCATTCGGTAGGGCGCGGGAAGTTCGCGGTATTCGAGCTCGACAGTAGAGTTTTCACGAAGGAAACCTCCGGGGGCGTACGCGTGTCCCATTGAGGTCGGCAGCATCTGCACTCGTCAGCACTCGTCAGCACTCCGCGAACGTCCCAGTTCGCACTGCACGCCACACTCCATTCCGGATTTGAACATGCGCACCAGGGCAACGATCACGTGGTGTCTGTGGGCTTCTCTGCTGTCGGGCGCGCCCGCGCTGGCACAGCAAGCCGTTCCTGTTCGTGACCTTTCTGCCGTTGACGCCAAGTCCTCCGAGCATTTCGGCAACATCTTTACGGTGCGACAGTTGGTCGGCGGCAAGGTGTTGGTGAATGATGGGGTGCGTCGTCGACTGGTGATGCTCGATGACAAGCTTTCGAATCCGAGCGTGGTGATCGACTCGGTGTCCGAAGGCGGCAACAGCTACGGGCCGCGCGCGGCACCACTCATTCCATATCTCGCAGATTCATCGCTGTTCGTTGACGGCGCGTCGCTGTCACTACTCGTTATCGATCCCTCAGGGAAAGTGGCGCACGTGATGTCGGCGCCCAAGCCGGGCGATTTGCGATTCCTGGCTGGCGGAACGAGCGGCGTCGATCAGCAAGGCAACCTGATCTATCGTGGCCTGCAGGTGACGATACAAAATCGCGGGTCCGCGACCCCTGGTCAGGCCGCTGCGGTGGTCCAACCGCCCGACTCTGCGCCGATTCTCCGCGCCAATTTCGAAACGCGCACCGTCGACACCGTCGGTCGTGTAAAGATTCAGAGTGGTACGCGCATGAACATGTCACAGGGTGCCGACGGCAAGATGGCTATGAAAATGACCGTCAACCCGTTGGTGACGGTAGACGACTGGGCCGTCCTGTCCGACGGCACCATCGCGTTTGTCCGCGGGCACGACTACCATGTCGACTGGATCCACACCGACGGATCGAAGTCGTCGTCGGCCAAGCTGCCATTCGATTGGAAGCGTCTCACCGACGACGACAAGCAAAAGCTGATCGACTCGGCGCGCACGGCGGCGGACAAAGCGGCCGAAGTTGCCAAAGCGAACGCCGGCAAGCCGGGCGCGCCCAGTGCCGAGGCGGCTGGCATTGAGCGAATGGTTGCGGCCCTGGGCGCTGGCGGCGGTGGTGGCGGGGCGGGCGGCGCCGTAGTCGTGCATCGTGTCGAGATCTCGGGTGCCGGTGGCGACCGCGGGGCACCAACGGTCATGGCGAGTGGTCCGGGCGGCTTTCAGATGGGTACAACGCAAATCGAGTTCGTCCCGCTCAACGAAATCGCCGACTATTATCCCGCGATTCGTTCGGGAGCCGCCAAAGCCGATCTCGATGGCAATCTGTGGATTTTGCCTACGACGTCTGCGCAGGCGAAAGCCGGTGAGTTGATCTACGATGTGGTGAACAACCGCGGCGAACTGTTCCAGCGTGTGCGGTTGCCCATTGGACGCTCGATCGCCGGTTTTGGTCGCAGCGGCGTCGTATATCTGATGTACCGGGAAGGCACGACCGGTTGGTATCTGGAACGCACGAGGATCCTGAACAATTCTCGCGCGACGTTCTAACCGCCCGTCAGACTATGTAGGCGAGTGGCGGTCGGACGTACGGGCCACCACCGTTGATGCTCCTCCTT
>JANLVM010000570.1:0-2176 GCA_031364015.1 Gemmatimonadaceae bacterium | reverse complement strand
CGAGACCATCGTCGCCGAGTTCCTTAGCATTCTCGAAGCGTATGTCGAGAAGAACTACCGCGTCGGTTAGCGCCGACTGAGTTCGTCTGCCGCCGCCGAGAGTTCGTCCACGATCGGTGCCTTGAATCCCACCGCGCGCAGCCGTTCGGCGACGCGTGCGTACCAGCGCACCGTGCCTTCGCGCCCGATCGAGAAACGTCCCCACACGGTTTCCGGAAATGATGTACGCCGTAAATCGGAAAGAATCGAATTGGCGTTGTGTACCTTGTCGGCGGCGCAGACCCACAGCGCATCTTCGCTGGCCAGAATGAGTCGTTCCAGGTAATCGCTCTTGCGATCGTCGTAGGACATCTCGATCCCGTCGTCGTCGACACGACGCTCAGTCACCGTCAGGACCGTAGTCAGGACGGTGCTGCCAAACTTGTGCCCGATGCGCTCTTCGAGCATCTCGCGTGTCCACCCGTCGCGAACACAATCTTCCACGACGTCATGGAGGATGCCCGCGACCACCGTGTCTTCAGGACACCCGTAACGTGCGAGAATGACCGCCACATTCGCCGGATGCGTGAGATACGGCAGTCGCGTACCCTTTCGCACCTGTTGATCGTGATGCTTCGCCGCGAAGGCGAATGCATGATTGATGCGGTCGGAGTATCCGGTGATGACCGGTGTCGGCATCAGAGAGGGTCAGGAGAGGACGGGAACATACGATGTTCGGGCGAACCAGGCCACTAGTGCCTCGAGCCCTTCGCGGTCGGCCTCACCAAACGCATCAGGCACAGACGAATCAATATCCAGGACGGCCAACAGCAGACCGTGGGCATCAAAAACGGGCACGACAATCTCACTGCGCGAACGTGCATCGCAGCTAATGTGGCCCGGATACAACTGTACGTCCGGCACGATAATGGTGCGTCGTTCGGCCGCTGCCGAACCACACACCCCACGACCAAAGGTGATATCGAGACATCCCAGCGTTCCCTGATACGGGCCAACCCGCAACAAGGCGCCAGGCTCGACCACGCGATAGAAGCCCGACCACAGGTGACCGAAGGCGTGATGCAGGAGCGCACTCGTGGTGGCCATGGCGGCGATCACATCGCTGGATCCCTCCAGCAGCAGACGTTGCATCTCCACCAATTGAGCATAGGCCGACGGGCGGGCCACCTGGCGCAGGTCGGGAATAACAGGTTCCATCAGGACTCCGAAGTGTTGAATGCGCTCGACGTGTTGCGACAGCAGGACGACAGCGTTGCGACGCCTATTGCATTGGACCGATGAGTGCGATGAGCCGCACGTCGAGTAGGAGCAGTGCTAAACCCTGGAGGATGATACCGACACCGGCGCCTATACCACCCGGTCGTGGACCAAGACGCCAGCTGGCGAGGGTGAGCGTGGCACCCAGCATCACGTAGCCCGCGTCAAGCCCGGTGTTGAGCCAGAGAAAGTTCACGAGTTCTTGCGCTCTGGCAAAGTCTCGGAGCGCGAGTCCGCGCCACCCCCAGAAGCCAAAGGCCACGTCAGCGGCGCCCCACAGCGCGGTCTGGATGGCAAAGTGTCGGAGGAGCGGAGCGTGTGTGCGACGCATCGATGTGAATACGACCAGCAGGGTACCAAGCAGCACACTCCCGATGCCCCAGACGATCAGGCGCACCAGGTGTCCGCGTTCCAACGTCAGAAGTGTATCGGCCCACATGACGCGGAGAGTAGCGCGCTGACTGAGAAATCACGAGCCCGCTGGCACGTCACGACTCCACAGCACCACCGCTCGGACGCGCTGGTCGCGGCGGCGCGCCTCAAGCGTGGCGCGAGACAACCAGGCCAACGGCGTTGCCCCTTGTCGCACACAGAGTATGACATCGCGCGCGTTCGAGGTGGTGCCGTCGTCAGTAGCCGACAAATAGAGCCGCAGGTCATACCGCGCGTCCAGCTCGGCGCGTTGCTCCGCATCGCTGTCAGGCCGGACCAGTCGCACATCGAAATGCGCGTCGCGATCCAGCGTGATCACGTGCATCGCGTCATCGGTTCGCGTTGCGCCCGCACGGTCCCTGGCTAGCGCCTCACGTGAAGTGGCACGGAGCAAGCGCGCCAACACGGGTGATCGCGATGGGTCGTCCACGACCAATACGGCGCGCGACTCGCGTGTCGCCGCCGCCGCCGTGCCCAGTGCAACCGC
>JANLVM010000542.1:0-1577 GCA_031364015.1 Gemmatimonadaceae bacterium | reverse complement strand
CCTCGAGGCCGACCTCGGTTCGAGCCGCAGTCAGGTGCATGCGGCAATCAAGAGACTCCGCTTGGCCGGCCTGTTGCGCCCGGACAGCATGGACGTCAATCGGCACCAACTGCTCGAGTTCGTCCTGTTCGGCGCGAAATACGCCTTTCCCGTTCGCCCCGGATTGGTGGTGCGGGGCGTGCCCACCGCTCACTCAGCGCCCGCACTCGCCGAGCACATTGACGCGGTTGATCAACTCGTTTGGCCGTCTGCGCACGGCGACATGATCGGGGCGTCCATCGAACCGCTGTACCCGCGCGCACCTGAGCTGCCAACGCGCGCGCCAAGAACCTATCGGCTCCTCACGCTTGTCGATGCGGTGCGCGTGGGGCGTGCCCGCGAGCGGACGCTGGCACGCCACATGCTGGAAGTGGCCATTACCGGCCGTGCGCACGACGCCGCCTGACGCCGCGCTGCGACATCCGGCAGTTCAGCGCCTGCGCTCGATCGCCGAACAATTGGGCGGGCTACGGGAACGCGTCGTCTTCATCGGCGGCGCCATTGCTCCTCTACTGCAAGCCGCACCGCCGTTCAAGAGCGCTCGTGTTACCAAGGACGTGGATGCGATCGTTGCCACGACAACGTACGGCGAGTATCACGCGCTAACCGAGCAGTTGCGCGCAGCGGGGTTCCACCAGTCTCACAACATCGCCGACACGCACGTGCATCGCTGGACGACCGCCGACGGCCTGCTCTTTGACCTGGTGTCGGCAGGACACCACGTCGCCGCCAGCGGACAACGATGGGACACGCTGGCCCTCCAATGCGCAATCGAGGCAGATCTGGGCTCAGGTGTCTGGGTGCGACATGCCAGCGCACCCGCGTTTCTGGCGCTCAAGTTTGCCGCGTACGCCGACCGCGGTCGCAATGATCCATTCATGAGTCACGACCTAGAGGACATTGTCGCGCTCATCGCGAGCCGCGCTCAGATCGTTTCCGAAGTTGCCACAACGCATCCCGAAATCACAGGCTACGTGACGGCGGAGTGTCTTGCACTTTGGAATCACCCGATGGTACACGACCTGCTCGCGGCGAATCTGAGCAATTCCTTCACCGAGGCCGAGACCGTTCGTACGACCACGATGCGACTAGGCGAGCTCGCCCTGGTGCGCTGACAACGGCAGGGGAGCGACAGCCGGTATGTGTGCGCACATTTGGCGCCACGACTGGAATCCACCGGAGGAGTGGGACGGACAGCGAACGGCCCGCGAGTCGTCGGTCGTAAAGTCAAGACTGATGGTGGGTTCCAAGGTTGCAAGGGTGTCCACGATTTGAATTTCTCCGTGCCAGGTGGCCATGCTCCGGGTGTATGAACTACCCGGAGTGACGCATGCACGTCGCATCGACTGCTGGCTAGGTGTTGGGCACCAGCGGACTCTCGAAAGCACTGGGGTTGATGGGGCTCGACTTCGGACTGCTGGATTCGCGGGTGAACAACGGGTTCGCAGCGGACTGGCGATTCCCAGATCCACATCGGCGAGCGGTCGGTGCGTGGGATCGATTTGAATCGTCCGTGCAGACGCAGTTGTTCAGCAAGC
>JANLVM010000510.1:0-8319 GCA_031364015.1 Gemmatimonadaceae bacterium | reverse complement strand
GTGATTGTGATGCCGCCGCCCAATGTGACGGCGGTGCTGCACGTGGGACACGGTCTCAACAGCACCGTGCAGGACGTGTTGATTCGTTGGAGACGAATGGCTGGCGACGAGGCACTGTGGTTGCCCGGTACTGACCACGCCGGCATCGCCACGCAGAACGTGGTCGAGAAGCAACTCAGCGCGGAAGGGAAGACACGGTTTGACGTCGGTCGCGCCGCGTTTGTTCAGCGGGTCGCGGAGTTCGTGGCGCAAACGGGCGGCGAGATTCTCACGCAGCTCAAAGCCATTGGTTCGAGCGCCGACTGGTCACGAACGGCGTACACGTTCTCGCCCGAGTTGTCGGTCGCGGTGCGTGAGGCGTTCGTGCGCCTTCATGAAGACGGATTGGTGTACAAGGGACATCGCGTCATTCACTGGTGTCCGCGGTGCGGCACGTCGCTGTCGGATGAAGAGGCGGAGTTTACGGAAACCGCCGGCACACTGTATCACCTGCGCTATGTGCTGGCCGACGATGCGACGCAGAGCGTGATCGTGGTCACCACACGTCCAGAGACTATGCTGGGGGACGTTGCCGTCGCGGTCCATCCCGATGACGAACGGTACCGCGCGTTCGTGGGTCGTGACGTGCTGCTGCCACTCAATGGCGTGCGCATTCCGATCGTGGCCGACAGTTATACCGATCCGGCATTCGGTTCAGGTGCGGTGAAGATCACACCAGCGCACGATCCGAACGACTTCGAGGTGGGCAGGCGGCACGCGTTGCCGATGCCGGTGATCATTGATGCGGATGGCGTCGTGCGCGAGGTCGAGTCGGCCGCTGGTCGCGTGCCCACCGAACTCGCTGGACTCGACCGTTTCGACGCACGCATCAGGATCGTCGCCATGCTCGACGCCGCCGGTGCGTTGGTACAAGTGGAACCGCATGCGCATAGTGTGCGCCACTGCTATCGCTGCGAGACGGTCGTGGAACCACGCCTGTCGGATCAGTGGTTCGTGCGCATGCAACCGCTGGCGGAGAAAGCGCTGGCGGTATTGCGCAGCGGCGAACTGCGCATCGTGCCCGACCGCTGGGAAGCCGTGTACGTGAACTGGTTGGCCGGCATTCGCGACTGGAACATCTCGCGTCAGATCTGGTGGGGTCATCGCGTTCCCGTGTGGTATTGCGACGCGTGCGATCGCGCCCCCATCGTTTCCCGTACCGACATCTCGGCGTGTCCGTCGTGCGGCGGTCCGGTGCGTCAGGACGAAGACGTGTTGGACACGTGGTTTTCCTCGTGGTTGTGGCCGATCTCCACGCTGGGGTGGCCGAACGAGGATAGCGCCGACCTCAAGGCATTCTATCCGGGCGACGTGCTCGTCACCGCACCCGATATTCTGTTTTTCTGGGTCTCGCGCATGGTGATGTCGGGCTGCTGGTTCATGGGACAGTCCCCGTTCCACACGGTGTACTTGCATGGAACGGTCCGGGACATGGACCATCGCAAGATGTCCAAGTCGTTGGGGAACGGCATCGATCCGCTTGACGTGGTGCGTTTGTATGGCGCCGACGCCTTGCGGTGGACGATGATCGCGGGATTGGGCTTGGGTGTCGACGTGATGCTTGATCCCACCGATCTGGGCAAGTCATTTGCTCCAGGGCGCAACTTTTGCACCAAGCTCTGGAACATCGGCCGATTCCTGCTCTCTCGCGTCGGCACCGAATCGGTGCTCGCATTGTCCGCGCTGTCGGCTGGATCGTTGACGGCGGCCGATGCGTGGATCCTGGAGCGACTCGATACGGCCATCGCGGAGTGCGACGCAGCCTTGGGACCGGCGCGTCCGGGCAATGGCCTCACCTGGACCGACGCCGAGCGTGGTCATGGTATGCGATTGTCGGAGTACGCGGAAGCCGCGCGGCGGTTTGTGTGGAACGAACTGGCCGATTGGTATCTCGAATCCAGCAAAGCACGTTTGGCGGTTCAGGACGGCGCGGATCGAGAAGTGGCGCGTGCCGTGCTCGCGCACACCTTCGACGGCGCGTTGCGACTGCTGCAACCGATGATCCCATTCATTACCGAAGCGCTCTGGCAACAGTTGCCGCAGACGCCAGATGGGCAGTTCCTGGCCCAGGCCGCGTGGCCGGTAGGTCGCGATACAACCGATCGGTCGGACAGCGAGCGCGACCTCGTGGCACTGTTCGAGTCTACCCGAGAAGCGGTACAAGGCATTCGGAAGGTTCGCGCTGACTACAATGTCGCCCCGGGGGCGATGATCACTGCCATCGTCAACCCAATCAGCGAGACCGCCAACGTGCTCGCGCGACAGGCCACCGTCATCGGGTCTCTGACGCGCGCGGTGGTGACGGCGAGTACGGCTGCGCCCACTGAAGCCGCTGCCAGCATCGTGGGCGTGCGCGTCACGGTCCACGTGCCGCTGGCGGGTATGATCGATCTGGGCAAGGAACGACTGCGATTGACCGCCGAGATCGCGCAGTTGCACAGCGCGCTTCGTGCACTGATGGGTCGACTCTCGAACGAGAAGTTCATGGCCAACGCGCCTCCCGCCATCGTGAACACCGAGCGCGCGAAAGCGGCTGACTGGAACGCGCGTCTTGCGCTGTTGCGACAAAAGCTGGAGCAACTGGGCACATGAGGAACCGTGTGCCCTTGCTCCGTGTCGTCATGATGGTGTCGGCAGCGATTGTCGCTGGCGTGGCCGGTGCATGCGCCAATGCCGGGATGCCGCCCGGTGGGCCGCCGGATGTCACCGCGCCGGTGATTCTGTCCATCACGCCCACGACGATGACCGTTGGCGCGAAGCTCAAGGAGCTGGAGAACAAGTTCGACGAGGTCATCAACGAGACACCCAAGGGCGCGGCGAATTTGAATGGATTGGTGTTCATCAGTCCGCGGGTCAAGGATGCATCGGTGGATTGGCATCGGGATCGTCTGACCATTCGACCGAAGGGTGGATGGAAGCCCAATACCGTGTACTCGGTGCAAATCAGTTCTGGCCTTCAGGATTTGCGCAACAACAGCATCGATACCGCGTTCAGTGTCGTGTTCAGCACCGGTGGCCCGATTCCGACCACCAGCATTACGGGTGTGGCGTTTGACTGGGTGATCGGCCGCGGCGCAAGCAAAGCACTGATCGAAGCGATTGCGCCAGACAGCACCACGTATCAGGTGTTGTCCGACTCGGTGGGCCGGTTCGACCTGCGGCACGTGCCTCCGGGTCCGTACGTGGTGCGAGCGGTGGTCGATCGCAATGGAAATCGGGTGCTGGACCCCACTGAGGCATTCGACACGGTACGCGTCGCACTGACGCAACGCGCCGATCTCGAACTGTACGCATTCCCGCATGACACGGTTGGACTGCGTATCGCGGACATCGTGGTCGCGCCGCAGGACAGCTTGCGAGTCGTCAAGGTGACGTTCGATAAGCCGCTGGCGCCGGACCAATTGTTGACGCGTCCGCAGTTCGTGCTCAAGCGAGCTGATTCGACCACGATCGGGGTCGCGCTCGTGCAGACGAAAGCGGAACGCGCGGTCTTCGATTCGGTGGTGCGCAAGGCGCAGGCCGACTCCGTGGCTGCGAAGACCCCTGGCGACACGAGCGTGGCCGGTCGGGCACGTGCGGACACCGTGGCGCGTCAGCTTCGAGCCGATAGCGTCGCGGCGATCGAACGGGCCTCGCGCGAAGCGCGACGTTTGGCGGCCGCGCGCGGTGGTCGCCCCTTGCCACCAAGCGATACCACTCCGTCGCCGAAGATGAAGCGCGTGACGGTCTCTGCTGAGCTCTTTCTGACGTTGGAAGAGGCACTTAAGCCCGGGACCAGCTATCGGTTGCAGACGAACACCGTGCGCAGTCTGTCGGGCACGGTGAAGTCGCCTGCCCGCGGATTCGTGACGCCGCGCGAGGTCGTGGCGGACAGCACCGACGCACCGACACGTCGTCCACCGTCCTGAGTTCGTGGCGCGTCCTGCCCTCTTTCTCGACCGCGATGGCACGCTCATCGCCGATGCGCACTACCCCTCGGATCCCGCCCAGGTGGTCCTCTTGCCCGGCGCCGCGTCGGCGGTCGCGCGCGCGAATACCGCGAAGATTCCCGTAGTGGTCGTGACGAACCAATCGGGCATTGGCCGCGGGCACATTACCGAGGCGCAGTACCACGCCGTGCGCGAGCGTCTGGACGCGCTGCTCGCCGCGCAGGGCGCACGGGTGGATGCCAGCTTTCACTGTCCGCACTGGACGGAACGCGACGGACCATGCGCATGCCGCAAGCCGGGCATCGGCATGCACCGCGACGCGGCCGCTGCCTTGAACCTCTCACTGCCGGCCTCCGTTTACGTGGGGGATCGGTGGCGCGATGTGCAGCCCGCGTTGACCACCGGAGGACTGGGCATACTCGTACCGGGTGAGGAAACACCCATGGAGGATCTTCTGCATGCACGGGAGTTCGCGCGACCTGGGGTGCAGATTGCGGATGCTATCGAGGATGCGGTGACGATGGCGTTGGCCTGGATCGCGCGGTCGCGCGCATGAAGGCGCCGACGGCTCTCCTGCGTGCGCGCGCGCGCATCGCCATTCTGGCGTCTGGCGACGGTTCGAACCTGCAGGCACTGCTCGAGTATTTCGAGGGCCCAGGGCGCGACGTCGCATCGGTTGTATGGATAGGATCGAATCGCGCCGAGGCCGGCGCGCTCGTTCGCGCGCGCGCTGCTGGAATCGCCAATGACGTCGTAGCCGATCCCGATGATGCCACCGAGCTGTTGACGCGCCTACGCGCCGTTCGTGCCGACCTGTTGGTCCTGGCGGGCTACCTCAAGTTGGTACCAGCTGCGGTGGTGCACGCCTTTCACGGGCGACTCCTGAACGTGCATCCCTCGCTGTTGCCGGCATTCGGGGGCGATGGGATGTATGGGATGCGGGTTCACGAAGCCGTGTTGGAGCATGGCGCGAAAGTCACTGGGGCCACGGTGCATTTCGTGGATGAGCATTTTGATCGAGGCGCCATTGCGGCACAGTGGCCGGTGTCCGTGCGTGACGGCGACACGCCGGCGACGCTGGCGGAACGCGTGCTTCGTGCGGAGCATCTGTTGCTGCCACGCACCGTCGCCGCGGTAGCGAGCGGAGCGGTCCGTTTGGGCGCGGACGGGCGTGTACATGGCGAGGTGCCGATGCCAGGATTGCCCGATATTCCGCAGTAAGTCATTCAACGTCCGACCGTGTGCCTGACCGTATTTTGTACTCCTTGCTCTTTCGGTTTTCGTACTTCTGACGCTGTACTTCGTACTTCATCCTGTTCAGCCCATGCCTCGCGCGCTTCTTTCGGTTTCTGATAAGTCCGGCCTTCTCCCGTTCGCCACGCAGCTTTCGCAGCACGGCTTTGAACTGGTGTCGACCGGTGGTACCGCGCGCGCGTTGCGTGCGGGCGGACTCACGGTGCGTGACGTCAGCGATATCACGGGTTTCCCGGAAATGCTCGACGGCCGCGTCAAGACGCTGCACCCGGTGGTGCACGGCGGTTTGCTCGCGCGGCGCGACGTGCCCGCGCACATGGAGGCCATCGCCGCGCAGCACATCGGCCCGATCGATCTGCTGGTCGTCAATCTGTATCCATTCCGCGAGACGGCGGCGCGAGTCGGCGTGCCGTCTGACGACGTGATCGAGCACATCGACATCGGTGGACCGTCGATGCTTCGGTCGGCCGCGAAGAACTTTGCGGCGGTGTGGGTATTGGTTGATCCCGCAGACTACGGACACGTGATGGCGGTGATCGCGAATGGTGGTGACGACCCCGCGCTGCGTCGGCTGCTGGCCGAGAAGGTCTACGCGCACACGAGCGGGTACGATGCCGCGATCGCCCAGTGGTTCGCGGCGCAGCGCGGAGAACCGTTCCCCGATCGCTATCCATTGGCTTTCGAAAAACAGCAGGCGCTCCGGTATGGTGAGAATCCGCAGCAGCGAGCGGCGTTCTATGTCGAGCGGCCAGGTGCGGGGTTGGGCGGACTCAAGCAACTGGGTGGCAAGGAGCTGTCATTCAACAACCTGCTCGACCTCGAGGGGGCGCTGTTGGCGATCGAACCATTTGGTGATCAGCCGGCCTGCGCCATCATCAAACACACGACACCGTGTGGCTTGGCCACGGGCACTGATGCGCTTGATGCGTATCGGAAAGCGTTGGCCTGCGATCCGGTGTCGGCCTTTGGATCGGTCATCGCATTCAGCGTACCGGTCGACGTCGTGGCGGCAGAAACGATTTCCAGCCTGTTCGTGGAATGCCTGGTCGCGCCATCGTTCGCGAGTGAGGCGGTCGAGATCCTGGTGCGGAAGAAGAATCTGCGGGTGCTGTCCGGACGGGCGACGTGGCCGGTAGGCGGCATGGACTTCAAGCGCGTGCGCGGGGGACTGCTGGTGCAGGACCGTGCCCCAGTGCCAGAAGTGCCGGCGCTGTGGAATGCGGTGACCAAGCGACAACCCACACGCGAGGAACATCGCGACCTGTCATTTGCCTGGCGCGCCGTCGCCAGCGTCAAGTCGAACGCGATTGTGCTGGTGCGCGATGGCGCAACCATCGGTATTGGCGCAGGCCAAATGTCGCGAGTCGATGCATCATTTCTGGCGGCGCACAAGGCCACATCGTCAGGACACGCGACGGCCGGCGCGTCGCTGGGGTCCGACGCATTCTTCCCGTTTCGCGACGGAATCGATCATGCCGCCGCAGCCGGCGTCACGGCCATCGTACAACCAGGCGGTTCGGTTCGAGACGCCGAAGTGATCGCCGCCGCAGATGAACACGGGATGGCGATGATATTTACCGGCGAACGGCTGTTCAGACACTAGCTTTCCCGCATGGCGTTTCCCTCCTCCCCGTTGAACTCATGAACATCGCTACTGCCGCAGCGGTCGCTCCCCCACGGGCGCCCTCCCGCGTGGCTGCCGACACCGCCGAGCTGGACTACCGACCGTCCTACCTCGCCGCAGCGGTCGCCGGGTTGGTGGTGTTCGTCCTGTACGTCCTGACCCTCGCGCCCACGACGTCCATGTGGGACACCAGCGAGTACATCGCGGCCGCGTACGTCCTGGGCATCCCACATCCGCCGGGGAACCCGTTCTTCGTCCTCATCGGGCGGGTGTTCGCGATACTGCCCATCGCACCGTCGGTAGCGATGCGCATCAATGTGCTCGCGGCGGTCTCCAGCGCGATCTCCGCCGGCTTCTGGTTTCTCGTCACCGAACGCGTGTTGGTCGGCTGGATGCCTCGGCGGTGGCAGCGCATCGCTGGCGGCGCGCTGGCGGTGCTCATTGGCGCGACCTCCTTTACCGTATGGAACCAGTCCGTCGTGAACGAGAAGGTCTACACCGTCTCGCTGCTTGGCCTTGCCGTCATTTGCTGGTTGACCGTTCGCTGGTGCGACGATCCGGAAGACAAGATCGCGGATCGCTTGCTCGTGTTGATCGCGTACGTCCTCGGATTGGGCTACGCGAATCATATGGCCGGTATGTTGGCCGCCCCTGCGGTAGGTCTCGCGGTGCTCATTCGTCGACCAGCCTTCCTGCTGCGCGGGAAGTTGTTGGTGGCGTGCGGCGCCGCCCTGGTATTCGGTATGACACCGTTCGCAACGCAACCCATTCGCGCCGCGCATTTCCCGGCGATCAATGAAGGCGAGCCTACCGGATGCGTGACGAAACTCGAGTTCGGCTGCACGTTCTCGAAGCTTACGTATGATCGGTTCATGTACAATTTCAATCGCGGTCAGTACGGCAAGCCCGAACTGGGTGAGCGACAGGCCCCGCTCACGGCGCAGATCGGGATGTACTGGTTGTACTACAAGTGGCAGTTCCTGCGCGACGCGTACGGCGAAAATCCGGGACTGCAGAACGGTTTGGCGGTGTTCTTCTTCATCTTGAGCGGCATCGGCGGATGGATGCACTACAAGAAGGACCGACAAAGTTTTTCGTTCTTTGGGCCTCTCGTGTTCACCATGACCCTGGGACTGATCTTTTACCTGAACTTCAAGTACGGACATTCGCAGGCGCTTGAGCTCGGCGACTCGGTGGAACGCGAAGTGCGTGACCGAGACTACTTCTACCTGTGGAGCTTCTCGGCGTTGAGTGTGTGGGCCGCGCTGGGTCTTGTTTATGTGTGGGAAACCGCCGCCAGCCTGTTCGGTTCTGATGAAGTGCGATTGGGCCGGGACAATGTGCTCGAACCGCGCCCTCGCAGTTTTGCGATGGCCTCGCCACTGCTGGCGATCGCCTGCGTGCCGCTGTTCGGGAATTGGCAGCAAGCATCACGCGCCAATCAGACCGATACGACCGACTTCGCGCGCGATC
>JANLVM010000496.1:0-2471 GCA_031364015.1 Gemmatimonadaceae bacterium | reverse complement strand
GTGGTCGTGGTGAGCGAAGCGGGCGCGTCGGTGTACTCCGCGAGTGATCTCGCCCGCAGCGAGTTTCCGGAGCTCGACGTGTCGCTGCGCGGAGCCGTGTCGATTGCGCGCCGACTGCAGGACCCGCTCGCTGAATTGGTGAAAATCGATCCAAAGTCCATCGGGGTGGGTCAGTACCAGCACGACGTCAATCAATCGCGACTGAAACAGCGTCTGGATGACATCGTGGAAAGCTGCGTGAATCGCGTTGGTGTGGAGCTGAACACCGCATCGGCGGCGTTACTGGCCTACGTGGCCGGGATCGGACCGGGGCTCGCGCAAAGCATCGTGACGTTGCGCGATCAACGCGGACGATTGGCATCGCGCGCCGATCTCAAGGATGTGCCGCGACTTGGCGCAAAGGCGTTTGAACAGGCGGCGGGTTTCTTGCGCGTGCGCGGTGGTACGCATCCGCTGGACGCGAGCGCCGTGCATCCCGAGCGCTATGCACTGGTCCAACGTATGGCGACCGATATTGGCGCCGACGTGCGTGCATTGATCGGGAATGATGCGCTGGTGGATTCGATTGCACTGGCACAGTACGTGAGCGGCGACGCCGGTATGCCAACGCTGCGCGATATTGTGGCCGAACTCAAGAAACCGGGGCGCGACCCACGTGCCGAGTTCGAGCCGCCGGCGTTTCGCGACGATCTCGCGAAGCCGTCCGACTTGCTACCCGGTATGGTGTTGGAGGGGGTCGTGACGAACATCGTCGCGTTCGGCTGTTTTGTGGACATCGGGGTGCATCAGGATGGACTCGTGCACGTGAGTCAGTTGGCCGATCGCTACGTCAAGGATCCTAACGAGGTCGTGCAGGTCGGACTCAAAGTCAAAGTGACCGTGCAGAGCATCGATCTGGCGCGCGGGCGCATTGCGCTGAGCATGCGCGCGGATGGTGGTGCGGCGGGTGCGCGTAGCGCAGAGGCGTCCGGAACGCGTGGCGACGTGCGTGCACAGGCGTCGCGCGAACGCGCGGGAGAGGGCAGGTCGCGAGGCGCGAACACGTCGGCGCCCAAGGTACCGACGAAGCCGGAATTCGTGCCGAGCAAGGGCTCGGTGGCGCCGAACGGGATGCGATTCAAGTAGAGATTGCGCGGCTCCGCAATTTCCGCTACTTCGCAGTCATACTTGCACGCTCCACGTCTTTCATCACGCGCAGTAAATTCCCGCCCCAAATCTTCGCAATTTGCTGCTCGCTGTACCCGCGGTTCACCAACTCCACCGTCACGTTCAGCGACTCCGACGCGTTCCGCCAGCCGTCCACGCCGCCGCCGCCGTCAAAATCAGAACTGATCCCGGCGTGGTCGATGCCAATACGCTTGACCACATAGTCGATGTGATCCACGAAGTCCTTGACCGTCGCCGACGGATCGGACGGATATCGGCGCGCGGTGATGTCTTCCTGTTTGGCGAGGTACTCGTTGCGCTTCGCTTCGGGGAGTTCCTGAATCGCGGCCTGCAATGCACCGCGGCCACCAGCACCAGCGACGGCAATGCCATACTCCTTTCGTAGTTCTTCCATCGCGGCGGCGCGCGCCTGTTCACGCGGTACGTCGCGCTTGGGGTCGCACTTTACGTAGCCGTTGAACGCCACCAGTTGGATCACGCCCCTGTTCTTCTTCATCGCGTCCAGCTGCTCGTCGTCCATGTTGCGACTATGGTTGCAGATGGCGCGAACTCCCGAGTGCGAGCCTATGATCGGCGCCTTTGACAACGCGACCGTTTGCAACATCGAGGCCTTCGACGGGTGCGACACATCGATCATCATTCCCAACCGGTTCATCTCGACGATCACTTGTCGTCCCAGCGGACTGAGTCCATTGTGCAGCCATACGCCGTCGCGCTCACCGGTGTTCGAGTCGGAGAGTTGGCTGTGACCGTTGTGCGCCAGCGACATGTAGCGCCCGCCTCGGTCGTAAAACTTCTTGACGTTCGTAATGTCGGCGCCAATAGGAAAGCCGTTCTCGACGCCGATAAAAATTGCGCGCTTGCCGCTGCCGTGAATGCGACGCGCGTCGTCGGCCGTCAGCGCGAGCTCCGCGCGGTTCGGCGCGAGCTGTTCGGTGAGCCGATGAATCGCGTCGAATTTCTCCAGGGCCGACGCGTTGGCGCGCGCGAACCCGGCGGAGTCGAGCTGCGCCGACTGACCGACATACACAATCAGGAAAGCGCCCGACAGTCCCCCTTCCTCCATTTTCACGAGATCGACCTGCGTCCTCGGAAGTTTCTGGGTGTAATTGGGTCCAGTCGTGGTAAAGTTGCCTGGACTGATGTCCACATGGGTATCGACCGAAAACACCCTGGCGTGAACGGCCCGCGCCTTGGCGAGGATCGCTGGGTCGACAGGCTGTTGGGCCTGAAGTGGATGTGCAATGGCGAGCATCACGCCGGCCGACAGGAGAGAGCGATGAACGAGTCGCATGGAAACCAGG
>JANLVM010000479.1:0-3247 GCA_031364015.1 Gemmatimonadaceae bacterium | reverse complement strand
TCACCATGGTCTGGTTGCGCAAGGGCGCTGAGAATACCGCCAATGGTGAGCTGTTGCTCATTTTGTGGCGCGGCACCATTGCGAAAAGCGGCGGCGAGCCGACCGAGTATTCGGCAAGGCGTCGCGTGGTCGTCCCACCCGTCATTTTGTGGGAGGAAACGTTAGTGGCTGCGGCGGCAAGTGAAGCGACGTGGTCGTGGCGATCGGGAATTGCGGATGTCGACGGCGTCAGCTCAGTCACACTGGCCGAACGATCTGTCCGCCGACTGGCCGCCCTGCACGACGACGAAACGGATCTGCCCGTGGCGTCGATCTCTCTCGACTGAGCTCACGAGTGAAACAAGAAACCCTCGAATTTGAAGGGGTCGTGAACGATGTCCTCCCGAGCGCGATGTTCCGCGTGGGGCTCGACAACGGTCACGAACTGCTGGCAACGGTGGCCGGCAAGATGCGCAAGTATCGCATCCGCATTCTCGCCGGCGACAAAGTCACGGTTGAAGTGTCGCCGTACGATCTGGCGCGCGGCCGCATCATCTTCCGTCACAAGTAACCACGTCGCCGACTATTGCGGGTGTTGAACCGCAGTGGTGTCGGTTGAGGTAATCCGCGTGCGTCGCTCAACGCGCACGCGCGGGTGACAGAACCCCACCAGGCGCGACGCGCGTAACACCGTCGCTTCGATCCGGCCCTGCACGGGAAAGGGCTCCGCTGCCTGCAGCAGTGCATCCACGCGCTCGTGACGATCCGTTCGCACATTGGTGTAACGGCCGACACCGTCGAGACGCACCGCGTCACCGGACTCGAAATCGAGCACGACCAACGCAAACCGGGACTGCCGCCGAAGATTGCCGGTGCTCACGAACATGCCGTCGCCCAGGTACTCGGTCCAGACGATCGTGCTGTTCGCGTGATCATAGCGCAGAAATCCGGGTTGGCCGCCCCGGTGTGATGCGTCGGCACGGCCGTCGGGTGTCTCCGTCACCAGAAAAGCTGTCTCACCCTGCGCTATGGTCTGCATGATCCACGGATCATTCAGCGCGCACGTCGCGTGCGATGTCGGACCGAGATGCATCGATGAACCCGTGCTGCTGGTAGGCGTCATGTACTTGCGACAATTCGTAAACGCGACCACGCAGGGGATCTCGACGTGCGCGTCATGCACGGTCGGGAGTCCGGCCACTCGCGACCGCCGGGCGGTCGCCGGATTGATCACGATGCCGCCCCACGGTCGGTCGATCGCGAGCAGGCGCGTGAGACCGCGGGGCAGCGCCATCGTGATCTCACCGCCGGATTCCGTGGCGGTAGCGAGCGGTGCGGGTCCTGACAACGCGGCGACGTGCAGTGCGTCGTCGGTGGCACACGCCAGCACGATCAGGTCGGCCTCATTCGCGTACGTGGCCACTGGACCGACCCACGTCGACAACTTGTCCGCCGCCCGAACGGAATTCGCTTCGCGCTGGATGTCGCGCTGACCGTCATGATACGGGAACGGGCGCATTGTCACCTCCTCGGCTCCGAAGTGTGTGAACCCGCACGGCTGCTACCGTGCGACAAACCGCCTATAACCTTGAAGGAACGTTGGACAAAACGCAATTGACGCGTCATGCTTCTGCCATGGCATACTACCCCAGACGTTTCTCTGCGCGCCGTCAAGCGCTCCCGATGGCGACTGCGGCGTGGGTCGTTCTCGCCGCGTCGATCGCGTCGGCACAAAATGCGCCGCGTCCGCGCGCTTCGGTCGACTGGCCGACCTACGGCAATGACGCGGGCGGTCTCAAGTATTCGCCCCTCACCGACATTAATCGCACCAACGTCGCGACGCTTACGGTGGCCTTCACGTGGCGCAACAACGAAGAGCCTATCCCCGCGAGTGTCGGACAGAAGCCGGCGCGGGCCGGACAGTTCCAGGCCACGCCGCTGGCGATTCATGACACGCTGTACTTCTCCACACCGTTCAATCGAGTGGTGGCGCTAGATGCGACATCGGGCCGTGAGTTATGGGCGTTCGATCCGCAACCGTGGAAAACGTACGGACAGCCCAGCAATGGCACCGGTTTCGTGCATCGCGGTGTCGCCACATGGACCAACGGTCGCGAGCGTCGCGTGTTCATCAATTCGCGCTGGCGACTCTTTGCGATTGACGCCGCGACGGGCCGCGTGATTCCGGGTTTCGGAGAGCAGGGGATGGTTGATCTCACCGCCCAGCTGTCGCGACCAGTGCGCAAGGAGCACTACACCAACACGTCACCGCCCGTCGTGTGGGGCAATCTGGTCATTGTTGGAAACGGCGTCGGCGATCGGTTGGCGTACCGCGGCGATCCCCCGGGCGATGTGCAAGCCTACGATGTGCGTACCGGCAAGCGCGTGTGGCGTTTCCAGACGGTGCCGACGCCGGGTCAATTTGGCAACGAGACGTGGCGAGACAGTTCCTGGGCATATCAAGGGCATACGAATGTGTGGGCGCCGTTCACGGTAGACAGTGCGCGCGGCCTGGTGTATCTGCCGGTGGGCACGCCCAGCAACGATTGGTATGGCGGCGAGCGCAAAGGTGCGAATCTGTTCGCCGAGTCGATTGTCTGTCTCAATGCGCGCACGGGTCGAAGGGTGTGGCACTATCAAGTCACGCACCATGGGTTGTGGGACTACGACCTTCCTGCACCGCCGAATCTGGTAACTATCACGCACAACGGACGGCGTGTTGATGCGGTGACTGTGCCAACCAAACAGGGTTTTCTGTTTGTCTTTGATCGGGTGACCGGCACACCACTCTGGCCGATCGAAGAACGCGCGGTGTTGCCCAGCGATGTGCCAGGTGAGGTTGCGTGGCCCACGCAGCCGTTCCCCACGAAGCCTGCGCCTTTTACGCGACAGGGATTCAGCGCTGACGACGTGATCGATTTTACGCCTGCACTCAAGACCGCTGCGCTGGCGGAGCTGTCGAAGTACACCATTGGTCCGCTGTACACGCCGCCGTCGCAGAAGGGCACCGTCGTGATGCCCGGTGCCATTGGCGGGTCGGGGTGGGGCGGTGCGGCGGTCGATCCGGAATCCGGATGGCTGTTTGTGAAGGGTACCAACTCTCCCTCACTGTTCACGCTTCGTGCTCGCGCGACCGTGAGCGATACCGTCGACGCCCCGTACGCTGTCGACCTCGCCAACTCCACGCTTGGCGTGTCGATGCGCGACGGTCCCGAGGGAACCGCCGGGCGCGGTCGATCATTGCCGATCAACAAACCGCCGTACGGCA
>JANLVM010000512.1:0-4268 GCA_031364015.1 Gemmatimonadaceae bacterium | reverse complement strand
ATCAGAATCCGTTGCAAAACCTCAAGGTGCTGTATGGTACCGGCGCCGTACGGCTGAATGACAAAACGGGAAAGATCGAACGCGTTGGTGGCGTGAAGTACACCATCAAGGATGGCATCGTCTACGATGCGAAGAAGCTGCTGGCCGATGTCGCGGCGATGGTGCGTACGCAGAAGATGGCCCGCGGCATGGCGCCGGGCGCGCCGCTGCCACGGTACTAGTCCCTTACGATCACAGGTCCTCACCGGAGACGGACAATGACTTGCTCGTCGATGAAAGCCGCTGCCGTTGTGGTGCTGGTATTCTCAGCGTTCCCAATCGCCGCTCAACAGCACGAACATCGCGCGAGTGCCGGCGAGGACGTCGGCCGCGTGGTGTTTCCGTCCAGTTGCGATGCAGCCGTTCAGCCAGACCTCGAGCGCGCGGTCGCCATGCTGCACTCTTTCTGGTATGAGAAGGCGGAAGAAGCGTTCAATCGAATCACGAGCAAGGCGCCGGAGTGCGGCATGGCGTATTGGGGCGCCGCCATGAGTGTCTTCCGACCACTCTGGCAGCCTTCTTCACCTGCGGAGCTCCAACGCGGAGCGACCGCAGCGGCACGCGCGTTAGCGGCGAAACAGACCAGTGCGCGCGAGCACGCGTACGCGCGCGCGATCGGCGCGTTCTATGAGAAGTCGGCCACGGTCTCGCACGCCACGCGCGTGCTGGCGTACGAGGCGGCGATGGCAGCGGTGTACACAACCTATCCACGCGATGATGAGGCGGCGGCGTTCTACGCGCTCGCGATGCTCGGCGCGGCGGCGGTATCGTCGTCGGATACGATGTTCGTGCGACAGAAGCGGGCGGCCGCGCTGCTCAACGGTGTCGCCGCCAGGCACCCACGGCACCCGGGCATTACTCACTACTTCATTCACGCGTACGACTCGCCTGAGCTGGCGTCGCTCGCGCTGCCCGCGGCACGTACCTACGCCGCCATTGCGCCAAGTGTCCCGCACGCGCTGCACATGCCGTCGCACATCTTCACGCGCATGGGGCGGTGGGACGAGGCGATCGCCTCGGACCTCGCATCGGCGAAGGCCGCGCGAGCGTATGCCGAGTCCACCGCCATGCCCGGCGTTTGGGATCAGGAGCTGCACGCGCTCGATTACCTGGTGTACGCGTATCTGCAGGGCGCGCAAGATCGACGTGCGGCGTTAGTGCTCGAACGAATCACCGGCGTAACGCAGGCGGAACCCCCGGTACAAGCGGCCGCACACGCACTGGCAACGGCGCCAGCGCGCTTTGCGCTTGAGCGCCACGACTGGCAAGCGGCAGTAGCGCTCAAACTCGCGCAGACAAACGTTCGATGGGAGAACTACCGCTGGTCGGAGTCCAACGTCTACTACGCCGTCGCATTGGGCGCGGCGCGCACGGGGAATCTTCCGCGAGCCCGGGAAGAGATCACGCGGCTCGAGAAGATGTATCAGGAGCTGCAGGGCAAGGATAAGTATGCGGGCCTCATCGACGCACAGCGTCGCGCCGCCTCCGCCTGGGTCGCGGAGGCGGAAGGTCGGTCGGGTGAAGCACTGATGCTGCTTCGGTCGGCGGCCGATCTCGAAGAGTCGATCGAGAAACACCCCGTCACACCGGGGATGCTGCTGCCGGCTCGCGAACTCCTCGGCGATCTGTTGTTGGCGCAAGCGCAACCCGCCGAGGCGCTCAAGGCCTACGAAGCCACTCTCAAGCATTCGCCTCGGCGTTTCAACAGCATCGCTGGCGCCATGCGTGCCGCCGAGCGTTCCGGCGCCCGTGCTGTCGCACTGCGATACGCGCGTGCGCTCCTGGAGTTGAGCGCCAACGCCGATTCAGCGCGTCCAGAAATCTCCGAGGCGAAGCGGTTGACGGCCGGCGGGCGGTCGTTGGACCGCTAGTGCATCAAGCCGTACAGGAGAAAGTTCGTCGCATACTTGTACGCATTGTTGGAAACGTTGACCGGATACCATCCCTCGCCAGACCACTCCATATAGTCGCCGATGTCGTTGTTGAAACTGATAATCGACAGCATCCGTGCGTTTGGATCGTTGTGCTCGTACACCGCATAGTACTCCGCACGCGCGGCCGTCGTGGCGGGGTGATGCATCTCGTCCAGCTTGGTGATCGTGAAAAACGTTCTGAAAATCGGATGCGAGGCGTCAAGGCGAAAGAAACGAACCTTCGGCAGCACCATGCGCATGGATCGTTCGAATACGTCCCACTGCCGGTCGAAGTAGAAGTCGTCGATGATCAGAAAGCCGCCGCGCCTGAACCAGTCCCGCAGCCCTTTGGCCTCGGCGTCCGTCGGCACCCAATAGCCCGGTTCCGTGAGCCACGCCACGGTGTGTTTCGCCAACCCCGGATCGTCAAGCGTGTACACGTTCGTCGCGTTCCGGTTGAGGACGAGCGACGCGAGGTCGTCGAGAATGACCAGAAAATTGCGCTCCATGCGCGGGTAGTCGACGCCCCACGCCAAGCGGTATCCTTGCGTGTAGCGAATACGCGCGAACGTGAACCGTCCGTCGTAGGGCACGTTGGGCTCCAGGTACACGCCACGGAATCCGCCACGGAATCCGCCACGCTGCGACCAGGCGATCGGCGCGAGTATGCAGAGCATCAGCACCGCGTACAGGGCGCGGCGCCAACGGTGGGTAGGTTTCACGTCAACGTGGGTGCACGCACATTGCGGTCGGAGTGCTATCGATGGGCCGTCCGGGCATGACGCCGCTGTGGGCTGGCACGCTCAGTAATTACAGGGATAGTAGAGCGTGCGATCGGTCGGCGCGAGGCACCCTTCGGGTGCCGGGTGGGCGCCCGGCGGCGCGCTGCGGGATTCATGGAGCCCGAGCACGATGATTGTTCATCTCGTGGACGGCACGTACGAACTGTATCGCCACTTCTATGGGATTCGTCGCGGCACGACGGGCGCGGATCCCCCGTATGGGGCCGCGATCGGCGTGTTGAACACGGTGCTGCAGATGATAGAATCGGGCGCCACACATGTTGGGGTGGCGACGGATCATGTCATCGAGTCGTTTCGCAACGATCTCTGGCCTGGGTACAAGACCGGCGACGGCATCGATCCTGCGCTGTGGGCGCAGCTCCATCCGCTGGAAGACGCGCTGGCGGCGATGGGGGTCGCGGTCTGGCCCATGGTACAGCTCGAGGCCGACGATGCGCTCGCATCGGCGGCGCATCTGGCGGCGATGGACGAGCGCGTTCAGACGGTGAAGATCTGGACGCCGGACAAAGACCTTTCACAGTGCGTGTGCGGCGATCGTGTCGTGCAAGTGGATCGGAAAAGCGGCCATGTGCGCAACGAGGCCGGTGTGCAGGAGAAGTTTGGCGTGCCGCCCGCGTTGATCCCCGACTATCTCGCGCTGGTTGGTGACTCCGCCGACGGCTACCCCGGTATTCCGGGCATCGGCGCCAAAACGGCCGCGCGCTTGCTGACGCGCTACGGTCCCATCGAGACACTTCCGCCGGACGTGCTCGGCCCGCATCACGCCGATGCATTGTTGTTCAAGCAGTTGGCAACGCTGCGCACCGATGCTCCGCTCTTTGCCAACGTCGACGCACTCCGTTGGCAGGGGCCAGCCGAACGGTTTGCCGCGACCGCGCGTGAGTTTGGCGACATGCGCATCCTTGAGCGCAGTCTACGAAGTGCTCCCTAAGATTGGCCCACCGCACTCCGATGTCGAAACCCTGCTGCTTGCCGCCGACGAGGCGGGGATCTCCAGGCAGCCCGTCGTCACATGGTCTGCAGCGTCTGCAGGATGCTTTTGAAATCGAGGAGGTCGTCGCGGAGTACAATATCCTTCGCGGCTGCATTCACGACATTGCCGACGACAGCGGTTTGCAACTGCAAGGCCAGCCGTTCCGGATCATCAACCGCGTCCTCGACCACGCGATCGGCTTGGCCTTGCAGACCTATGCCACGCAACGTGCGCTCGAGGTGCAGCAGCGCCGAGAAGAGTATCTCGCGTTTGTCGCCCACGATCTCCGAACACCACTCAATGCCATCTCCCTCGCTGGGAGAGTCCTGGAGTTGACACTTCCGTCACGAGCCACCGGCACCGAGCCGAGCCAGATGTTGAGGGCCTTGCGGCGCAACGTGCAGCATCTCGAAGGACTGATTGACCAGGTGCTGGAGGCGAACACGAATAAGCCAACAGAAAACCGGATAAAATTTGTGGGGGGGGAGTTTTTTGCCCGGTTTTGTTTTGAGATTAGTGTTTTACGCCACCCCCACGTGG
>JANLVM010000441.1:0-4873 GCA_031364015.1 Gemmatimonadaceae bacterium | reverse complement strand
AGCACCGCCCATCCGCGCGCCGCCGTGTCACTCGTCCCGTCGAACACCGCATCAGGAACGAGCAGGAGGGGTCGCGCGGCGATGCGGGTGGCGTCGGCCACTTGCGCCACTGCGGGCGAACTCCACGCGCTAAACACGAGGACGAGGGAGGTCAGTCGGCGAATCATGGGCGGGTATGGAAAGGGAGGAAAGGTCACAGGTGTCAGGTGAGTTGATCGGAAAACTCGCCCGTGGACATCGCCGTCGGCACCAGCCTCGAGACGCCACCGGAAACCGCAAACGCCATCGCGTCGGCGCTATTCACGTCAAGCGGGCGAACAAGTGAAGCAGGGACAACGTAGATCTGTCCCGACCACGCATACGAGTGTGGACAGTATACCGCGACATGGTCGATCAATCCCAACTGCTGCATGGATTCCTGCGTCACGAAGCCGAGGATCAGTGTGCCGTTGGGAATGAACGTCAGGAGCACCGGCTTGTCGAATCGACGCTTCTCGCCGACAAAGGCATTCAGCAGGTCCTTCGTCGAACCGTACACCAAGCGCACGAACGGCAGCCGCGCCATGGCCCGCTCGAGCCACGCGACGACCGAGCGCGTGAGAAAGCTTGAGCCCAGGAAGCCCACGAGCGTGATCAGCGCGACGGTCACGACGAATCCAGCCCCCGGCGGAAGCTCGACCAATCGCCCCAGCCAGCCGTCGACACTGGTAAATACGTACCACAAGACGGCGATCGTGACGGCGAGCGGAGCCAGCAACACCAACCCGCGCGCGAAATAGCCCAGTAGCCTGCCCATTGCATCCCTCACGCGGCCGACGCCGCGACGTTAGTCTACTTTTTCTCGAAATTGCGTCAGTGGTAAGCTGATAAGGTGGAGTGTCGCGGCACCGTCGACCAGCCCGCACGACATCCTGCTTCGAACTCTTTCCCCAACATTCTCGTTCTGCCACGGGCAGGTCACCCCTGCGCGGACTTGGAGGCAACGAATGGCCGCAGACGAAATCGACTACCAGATCATCGGTGATGACCTGCAAGCGGTGATCATTACGCTCGACCCAGGCGAAGCCGTGTACGCCGAGGCTGGTGGGATGATGTTCATGCGTGAAGGTATTACGATGGCGACGACCCTCGATCCGAACGCCACGAGTGGATCGATGTTCGATAAGCTGATCGGCGCAGGCAAGCGTGTGCTCTCGGGCGATTCGTTCTTTGTGACCCTGTTCGGCAACAGCGGCGCGCGACGCGCCGATGTGGCGTTCGCGGCCCCCTATCCCGGGAAGATCGTGCCACTCAATCTTCGGGACTGGGGCGGGACGGTGATGGCGCAGAAGGACAGCTTCTTGTGTGCGGCGCGTGGCATCGACATTTCGGTGGCGTTCACGCGCAAGATCGGCGCGGGTTTCTTCGGGGGAGAAGGCTTCATATTGCAGAAGCTGCAGGGTGATGGGCTGGCGTTCCTTCATGCGTCGGGCACACTGCACGCGATCGACCTTGCGGCGGGCGAGAAGCTCCGCGTCGACACGGGGTGTTTGGTGGCGTTCCAGCCCACCGTGGAATACGACATTCAACGGGTACCGGGTATAAAAACGGCACTGTTCGGTGGCGAAGGACTATTCTTCGTCCAGCTGACCGGACCCGGTCGCGTAATTCTGCAAACGCTGCCGTTCTCCCGATTGGCCGATCGCATTATCGCGGCGTCGCCTCGCGCCGGTGGCAGCCGACGCGAAGAAGGATCGGTGCTGGGGTCGTTGGGTGGTCTGATCGGTGGCGCTCGGTAGCGCGCGCTGTTCCCGTGTCGCGACCCGCTAGCTTTTCACGCCATGGCCACTCGCACTTTACCAGAAATTCCGACGCCCGCCGCTCCGGCGTGGTCCATCGACGCTGCTCGCGCGCTGTACAACATCGAAGGGTGGGGTGCTGGATACTTCGATGTGAACGACGCGGGTCACGTGATCGTGAGACCGGACCCCGATCGTCCGCACCTCACGCTCGACCTCAAAGCACTCGCGCTCGATCTCGAGGAGCAGGGCGTGCAACTGCCGATGCTGCTGCGGTTCTCCGACATTCTGCGTTCACGCATCGAAACGCTGAGTGAGCGATTCGGTGGTGCGATCAAGGAGTTTGAGTATACGGGCGGGTATACCACGGTCTATCCGATCAAGGTGAATCAGCAGCGTCACGTGGTCGAAGAGATCGTGCAATTCGGGAAGCGGCACGGTGTTGGCCTCGAATGTGGATCGAAGCCTGAGTTGCAAGCGGTGCTGGGCTTGTCGGAAAGCACCGAGCACCTGATCGTCTGCAACGGGTACAAGGATCACGAGTTCATGCGGCTGGCCCTGATGGGGCACAAGCTCGGTCACCGTGTGTTCATTGTGCTCGAGCAATTGAGCGAGCTGGATGTGCTGCTCGAAGTGGCGGCCGAGCTGCGCGTGACACCAGTGTGCGGCGTGCGCATCAAGCTGGCCAGCGAAGGGGCGGGGCGCTGGGCGCAAAGCGGTGGCGAGAAGAGCAAATTTGGACTCAGCTCGGCGGAGTTGATCAAATTGATCGATCGGCTGGAGTCTGAGGGTCGACTCGACATTCTCAAGCTGATTCATTTCCACCTTGGCAGTCAGATCACTGACATTCGTTTCATCAAGTCGGGGCTGCAGGAAGTCGCCCGCTTCTATCTGGAAATGCGGCGTCTGGGCGTCGACATCACGCACGTTGACGTTGGTGGCGGACTCGGGATTGATTACGACGGGACGAACTCCACGAACAACGCGAGTGTCAACTATTCGCTGCAGGAGTACGCCAACGATGTGATCTACACGATTGCCGAAGCGTGTCGCGACGCCGAATTGCCGATGCCGCACATCATCAGCGAGTCGGGGCGCGCGCTGACGGCCCATCACGCGCTGTTGCTGGTGAAGGTGATCGACGTGGAATCATTGGCCGAACAGCCGATCCCGCCACTGCACGATGACGACCACTCGCTCCTGCACGAGATGTTTGAGGATTGGCGCACGATCACCGAGCGGAGTGCCAAGCCGCGCAAAGTCCTCGAGGTGTTTCACGACGCGTCGTTCGACAAGGATCGGGCGCGTCAGTATTTCAACAGTGGCGTGCTGGACCTGCGAGGGCTGGCCAAGGCCGAGGTGCTGTGGCTCGCGACGATGAACGCGATCTACCGGATTTGTGTGGCCGACAAGGATACGTTCGAGGATGTCCTGCCCGAGTTGGAGGCGGTGCTTGTCGATCGCTACTTCTGCAATTTCTCGCTGTTCCAGTCACTCCCGGACAGTTGGGCCATTGACCAGCTGTTCCCGATCATGCCCATCCACCGGCTGACCGAGGAACCGCTTCGCCGCGGGACGTTGCAGGATGTCACGTGTGACTCCGACGGCAAGATTGATCGATTCGTTGGAGACAAGAAAGGGCGGCCGAGCCTGGAACTGCACGAGTTCCGCGATGGCGAGGATTACATCCTGGGCATCTTCCTTACCGGAGCGTATCAGGAGATCCTGGGCGACCTCCACAATCTGTTTGGCGACACGAACGCGGTGCATGTTCGACTCAACGATCAGGGCAGTTACGAGATCACCGATCTGGTGGAAGGCGACACGGTCACTGAGGTTCTGAACTACGTGCAGTTTGGCGCATCGCAACTCCTGGCGACGTTCCGTCGTAAGGTGAACGCGACCCAATCATTGTCGCGCGAGGAGGCGAACGCCTTCATCGCGGATTACGTCGCTGGCCTGGAAGGGTACACGTACCTGGAAGGTGAGGCGGCGCGGTAGCAGACATTTCAACGGAGGCAGTGGTGACGAGTCCAACGGAGTCCCTGGCGGCACCGAAACGGAGTGGCATGTTCGAGGATCTCATTGAGGTGCTCTATTCGCCGTCGAAGGTGTTCGACCGGACGCGTGCGGTGAAGGCGGGAAAGTACGCGCTGGTCACGGCGTTGATTGTGGCGGTGATTGCTATCGCCACCAAGAATCTGGTGCAGCCGTGGTATGAAGCGCAGGCCGATCTGGCATTGAAGCTTGCTGCGGCAAAGGGGACGCCAATTCCCGACGCGATGGCGTCGGGAATGCGCAGTTCAACCGCGTGGAGCATCGTCGGTGGTGCGCCACTCATCACCTTGATCGGACCGTATGTCAACGCGATGTTCTTGCTGCTGGGTGCCAAGTTGATGAAAGCGCCGTTGACGTACTCGCAAGCCGCAACGGTCGCGGTGCTGGGCGGCGTGCCGCGATTGTTTTCCTGGATGTTCATGCCGGTGCAGGCGCTTCTGTCGGACGGCGCGTCGGCGCGCAGCCTTATGGATCTTTCGCTCAGTCCGGCGCGATTTGTTGATCCGGTCACCATGCCCCCCGCGGTGCTCGCGCTGCTCGGCACGCTGGATGTCTTTCATCTGTGGCAACTCGCGCTCACGGCCATCGGCGTCGCCGTGGTGGCGCGCGTTTCCATGGGGACCGGCGCGGTCATCGCGTTGATCATGTTTGGCATCGGTGCGATTCTGCAGTTGGCACCGTCGGCGTTTTTCTAACGGCGCTTCCGCCTCGGGGGCAGGGCTTGCTGTACCAAGGGCCCGGCGTTGCGCCGGGCCCTTGGTGCATCGCGGAGTGCCGCAGTCGCTACTTCGTGTCGAAGCGCTTCGCGACTTCTGCCCAGTTGACCACGTTCCAGAACGCCGCGAGGTAGTCGGCACGCCGGTTCTGATACTTGAGATAGTACGCGTGTTCCCATACGTCGACGCCCAGGATGGCGTGCTCACCGTCCATGAGCGGGTTGTCCTGGTTGGGTGTGCTGACAATCGACAGCGCGCCGTTGGTGGACACCAACCACGCCCAGCCCGATCCAAAACGCCCAATGCCGGCGGTCTGGAACT
>JANLVM010000358.1:0-3710 GCA_031364015.1 Gemmatimonadaceae bacterium | reverse complement strand
ACGCCGGCGTTGACGGGCTTGACGGTCCAGCCGACGAGCATCGATATGGCCGTCGGTACGACGCGCCAGATCTCGGCGATTGTGACGGCAGCACCTGGCATCACGGTGCCGACGCCGACGTACTCATCGAACGCCACGTCGGTCGCTACGGTGTCCGCCGGTGGTTTGGTGACGGCGATCGCGCCGGGCAATGCGCAGGTCACCGTGACGGCCACGTCGGCGGGCACGGCGACGTTGGCGGCCACGACGTTGACGCAGCTGGTGACGATCACGGTCTCGCCCATGGCGAACGTGACGATCCACTCGATCATTCAGGGTCCCTACACCACCACGGGTATCGACTCGTCGTACTCGGGCTTCAACACCGCGCCGCTGCTCGGCTCGGGTCCGACTGGTCCGCAAAACTTCGGCGGCGCCGCGCTGGGCTCGATCGCGGGTATTCGCGTGGGAGCGAATGCACAGGTCGATCAGTCGGTTGACGTGACGAACACGAAAGATCAGATCCAGGTCATTTTGAACCTGCAGACCAACAGCCAGCGTGTGGACTCCGTGGTCGTGTACGTCGATCCGGCAAACGCAGGCCGTCGTGCTGCAGCGCGTCAGACGTACTCGCAGGCGCCGTCGGGCAGCACGGAAGTCCGGTTGTATCTCCGCACGGACGACTTCACGCTGAACACGGGGACCGGCGTCGGTGACGTGCATTATTCGAACGGTCTCAAGGCCATCTCGGCGTCCGTGTGGACGACACTCCCGAGTGGTTCCACGGCGGGCTCGTGCCCGGTGGCGATCACGATCAACAACACGTGCGAACTGCAGAATGCCTCGGCCGCACGCCAGAACATCAACTTCAATAACATCGACGGCTTCGCGCTGACGATGACCAACCCGGCCAACACCGCGCTTGACGCGGCGGCTCGCTCCTGGTGGGGCGGTCCGACCGTCAGCGACATTGGTCAAGGCACGGGCGTGACCAGCTTCCAGGCGTGGCCGGTTATGTACACGCCGAATCGCTCGATCATCCAGCTCACCGCGGGCTTTGGTCGCTGCTTGGGCTTCAACGCCGCGAGCGGTGTTCCAGTTGGTGTCACGAAGGTCGGTGCGCCGTACACGTTCACGGCAGGAACCGCAGCGCCGGCTGGTAGCACAGCCACGCACATCGGTTGCAGCGGCTTGGTCGGCGCCTACGATCTGTCCGACAACTTCCGGTTTGAGGATTATCCGCACGTTGTCGCTTCGCTGGACAATTCGCAGAACCCGGGACCGCGTACGATTTACGGTTACAACCCGACGCTCGGTGCCGATCCGTTTGGTGGCCCGCGCCCGACGTTGTTCCGTAGCTCGCCGCAGGCGACGGCACCGAACGCTATTCGCGTGGATTACCAGGCCCCAGTGCTGGCGCTCACGGTCTCGCATCCGAACGCTGAGCGTTGGGTGAACGACCCGTACGCGTTCAACGGAACGTCCACGTACGCCCCGTACACGGCGACGGACGGCGTCCCAGCGGTTGGTCTGTTTACAACCCGCAACACCATCTTCCGAGCCGCCTCGGCCAACCCGTGCGCGGGTGGTCAGACGTTCTCCGATGTTGGTGGCCTCACGGCAACCGTCGCGCAGATTCCGGCAGCGGTGATGCCGCCGAATCGTGAACATCCGTGTGACTTCACGAACAACGCGTTCGTGGCGCAGGCAACGGAAACCGATCGCCTCGGTAACCGTGGCACGATCGGTAATCTGTTTACTCCGGCCACCAGTACATCGGGTGCCGTAGCGGCGTCGCCGGTGTTCGGTATCGACAATACCGCCCCGGAAGTTCAGGTGGCGTGGGACGGCATAGCGACTCTGACTTCGCCGAATGCGATTCCGGACATGCCCAACCATTACCTGGCAACGGGTGACTCGATCTTCCAGCCGGCAAGCGCGCTGGTTGCAGCAACACCGCAGGCTCAGGCGCCTGCGGCGAACTTGACGGACTTCAATTTCGGTGTCCGTTATCGCGACACGCGTTCAGGCTTCAACATCAGCAACCACGGCACGCGCACGGTGACCCGTTGGGCGCCGAACGCCACGCCGCTGACTTCGAACGCAGCGGTGCTGTCAACGATTTCCTCCCGCACGATGAACTTCCTGGGCGGAACGGGTAACCCGGTGGAAACCGAAGATCCGACCTATCGTCGCGACTCCGTGACCATCTATGGCCGTGGTCCTCTGGCCAACACCACCGCGCTCTCGCTCACGGCGAGCTCGTTGGTACCGGTGGGTTACTACCAGTACCAGCTGTCGTTGGTTGATCGTGCCTTAAACACCACGTCGTTCGCAACCAATCCGGCCACGCGTCAGCGTGCGGTGATTGATCGTACGTCGCCGCAGATCACCGGTGTGACAATTCCTGCGGTGTGGGGTGCGACTGGTACGGCAACGGCCATTGCGCAGTCTTTCGGACCTACTGGTACGGATGACCTCGAGGCGTTCGACACCGATCTGTTCCTCCGCTACCCGGCCTTTGATTTCGCGGGTGACGGCTCGATCGGTAGCCTTGTTTCTGCAAATGCCGCACGCGTCAAGTTCCGCCGCGAGCGTGGTGGTTTGCAGGGCTTCGCGAACTTCCAGAATCCGTGGGATGTGTTCACGACGACGCTGCTCTCGACACCGTTTGGTCCGGGTGCAGTTCTCTCGAACGCCGGCATGCTGATGCCGATCCCGTCGATTCGCGGCATCGAGCCGGTCGATCCGACCGACGCTCCGATTGCCTGGACGCTGGCGACGAACCCGTTCGCGGGCTTCAAGCCGAACATGGTTGGTCTGTATGCCTTCGATGTGCGTGCCTCGCATCGTGGCCCGAGCACAACACCGGCGCTCTTCACCGCGCCGTACACCACCGCAGCAGACTTCCCGTTCAACAATTTGGGACAGACGAACACCTTCCCGGGCTTCGAAGCCGCCTACACTGAGCCGATGTTCCCTGGCAACGTGTCGAACGGGAGCCGGTGGGACGTCAAGGACCTGAATACGGCCACGGCGACGTCTGACCTGCTGCTCACGTGGGCCGTGTTTTTCTCGAGCGGAAGCCAGGTACAGGTACGCGCGACGACCAGCACGGTCGTAACGCAGCCTCCGTTCCCGACGGTCAACCTGTTCAAGTGGGAGCCGGACGTGCACCACACGGGCTCAGCTGTTGTTGGTGGTGGTCCGCTGCCCACGACGCTCGTGGACTCGGCTGCTGGCAACTGGGTCTATGTCGCGACAATGACGTCAGCTGGCGCTCCTGCCAACCCGTCACTGTTCGACCAGGGTAGCACACGCTTCTGGACCTACACCTTGACGTTCGCAACCCATAACATCGGTGCGCTTACTCAGGGTGGAACGACCGGCGGCTGCTACCGTGCAGTTGGTGCTGACATCAGTGGAGACGGCATCGTGACGCGCAGCTTCGGTGCAGGCTGCCCGACCGAAGTCGCCGTTGCCGCTGGAACCAACCCGACCATCACGCAGCGTATCTATGGCAATGGCACGGGTTCTATCTCCAACTCGGTCGCCAGTCCCGTTACGCTCACCAAGTCGACGAGTGGCAACTTCGTGACGCGCAATTCGGCGAACGTGGCAAACGGTGCGTTGGTGACGTTCACCATCGCGCCGGCAGCTGGCGCCACGCTGCAGCAGGCGCCAACGGGCTGCACCTTGGTTGGTGCCCCGGTGTTCCCGTCCGCTGTTGC
>JANLVM010000297.1:0-1747 GCA_031364015.1 Gemmatimonadaceae bacterium | reverse complement strand
CCACCCAGCGTCGCGTCGGATCGAACACGGATACATCAGCGAGACTCCCGCGAGCCAGCGACCCACCGGGGAGATGGAATACGCGAGCCGGCTTGCAGCTCATCGCATCGATCATTTGCGTCAACGACAGGACCCCGCGGTGCAGCAAGTACGTGCAGTTGACGCCAAGCGCGGTTTCCAGTCCGACGATGCCGTTCGGCGCGTCGGCAAATTCGCGCTCCTTTTCGTCGTAGTGATGCGGCGCATGATCGGTGACCAGCAGATCGATCGTGCCATCGGCGAGGCCCTGCTGCAGCGCCTCAACATCGACTGCGGTTCGGAGCGGCGGATTCATCTTGGCGTTGGTGTTGTAACCCTCGACGGCATCTTCGGTGAGCGAGATATGATGCGAGCAGACTTCGGACGTCACATTGACGCCGCGTTCCTTGCCCCAACGCACCAGTTCGACCGAACCTTTCGTACTGAGATGACACAAGTGAATGTGCCCACCCGTTCGCCGCGCCAGCAGGATATCACGGATGACGTAAATCTCTTCGGCCTCAGACGGGATGCCTTTCAGCCCGAGTCGCGCCGACACCACGCCTTCGTTCATGGCGCCGCCACGCGCGAGCGACATGTCCTCACAGTGTTCGGCCACGGGAACGTTGAATGCGCGCGCGTACTCGAGCGCGGTGCGCATAAGGTGTGCGCTTTCTACCGGGCGTCCATCGTCACTGAACGCGACCGCACCGGCCGCCACCATTTCGCCCATTTCCGCCAGGGTGTCGCCCCGTTGCCCCACGCTGATGGCGCCATACGGATACACCCGCGCAAATCCCGCGTCTTCTCCAAGCCGTTTCACAAAACCCACCGACGCCTGATTGTCGGTCACGGGTTTGGTGTTGGGCATCGCACAGAGGCCCGTGAATCCGCCCGCTGCCGCCGCATGCGCACCGCTGGCGACCGTCTCGACATCTTCGCGACCCGGCTCACGGAGGTGCACGTGCACGTCGATGAATCCGGGCGCCACCACCAGTCCGGTGCAGTCGATCACGTCGGCGCCGTCTGGCGTCTCGATGGTCACACCGCACGACTCCACCAGACCGCCGCGCATGAACACATCGCCGATGGTGTCGATGCCTTGTGACGGATCGACAATGCGTCCCCCTTTTAACAGCACATCTCTCGGCACATCACGCGACATCAGGTCACTCCCTTCTTGGCAGCTTCAGCGAGTTCCGGCTTGCCGCCGGCGAGGAGGTACAACACAGCCATGCGAACGGCAACCCCATTCGTCACTTGTTCCAGGATGACAGAATGCGGACCATCGGCGACGTCGCTATCGATCTCGACGCCACGATTCATCGGACCCGGATGCAGAATGCACAGGTCTCGCGGTGCCTTCTCCAGGCGCGCTCGCGTTACCCCGAACACGCGATTGTATTCACGCAGCGACGGGATGTATCCGCCTTCCATGCGCTCGAGCTGCAACCGCAACACATTGAGCGCGTCGGCCCATTCGATGGCCGCCTCCACCCGGTCGAACACCGTGACGCCCATCTCGCCGATGGCGCTGGGCAGCAGCGAACGCGGCCCGCAGACGGCAACCTCCGCACCGAGTTTGGTGAGTCCCCAGATGTTCGAACGCGCGACCCGCGAGTGCAGCACGTCGCCCACGATGCAGATGCGACGGCCGGCAAGGTCGCCGAGACGTTCGCGCAACGTCAGCAGGTCCAGCAATCCCTGCGTCGGATGTTCGTTCGTGCCA
>JANLVM010000285.1:0-2309 GCA_031364015.1 Gemmatimonadaceae bacterium | reverse complement strand
GTCGGATCGGACGAAAAAAGCGCTGATACCTTTGCCGCCGGTCGTATCGGGCGCCGAGCGCGCAAACACGCAGTAGAAGTCGGCAATTCCACCGTTGGAAATCCAGGTCTTGATGCCGTTCAGTCGCCAGCCGCCGGTGGTGCGGGTTGCGCGCGCGCGCATGGCGCCCGCGTCGGAGCCCGCTTCAGGTTCGGAGAGCGCGAACGCGGCAATCGCTTCGCCCGATGCCACCCGCGGCAGCCACTCGGCGCGCAGCGCATCGGTGCCACCCAAGGTGATGGCACCCGAGCCCAGACCCTGCATGGCAAAGGCGAAGTCAGCCAGTCCGTCATGCGCGGCGAGCGATTCGCGCACCAAGCACAGGGCTCGTGAATCAAGGGCAGGCAGGGCACCACCCCACGCGAGCGGCACACAGTAGCGAAGAAATCCAGCTGCGCCGAGTCGCCGCACCCACTCACGGCAGGCGTCGTCCACGGTGGATGCATCAACGCGTTGCGTGGCCACCCACGCGGTGACCGTCGTCGCCAGCTCGCGATGACGGTCATCAAAGAATGGCCACGCGAGATGCGCGGGAGTACTCATCGTCAGTTGCCCTCAAACACGGGCGGCGTCTTGGCGGCAAACGCGTCGAAGGCGCGGCGAAAATCCTGTGTGCCCATGCACAGCGCCTGCGCTTGCGCCTCCATTTCGATGGCGGTGTCTACCGATACGTTCCACTCCTGCTGCAGCATGGTTTTGGTCATGCCGTGCGCAAACGCTGGACCGTTGGCCAAGTCAGCCGCGCGGCGTAACGCGTCGGTGTGCAATGCGTCGCGCTCAACGATGGCGTTAAAGAATCCCCATCGCTCACCTTCAGCGGCGTCCATCGTGCGTCCGGTGAACAGCAACTCCGACGCGCGTCCCTGTCCGACAATGCGCGGCAGCAGCGCACACGCGCCCATGTCGCACCCGCCAAGCCCGACCCGCGTGAACAGAAAGGCCGTGCGCGCCTGCGGCGTCGCAATACGCAGGTCCGACGCCATGGCAAGAATTGCACCGGCGCCAGCGCATACGCCGTCGACGGCCGCAATGATTGGTTGCGGACAGGCGCGCATGGCCTTCACCAAATCACCGGTCATGCGGGTGAAGGCGAGCAGTTCGGGCACCGCCATCCGGGTGAGCGGCTCGATAATCTCGAACACGTCGCCACCCGAACTAAAATTGCCGTCCGCGCCAGTCAGCACCACTGCGCGTACGTCCGACGCATACGCCAGCGCGCGGAAAAGATCGCGTAGTTCAGCGTACGACTCGAATGTGAGCGGGTTCTTGCGCGTTGGCCGATTAAGCGTGACCACGCCGACTCGGCCCTCGTGCGCCGTCGACCACGCGAAATGCGTCGGGTTGAGTGCCGCCAGCGGGCGACGCATGAATGTCATCGGATTGGTATCGCTCATTCGGGGGTCCTGGAGGGTCGGAACTGCTCCTTCACGCGGCCAAGCAAGGCATGCATCGTGCGGCGATCGGTGGGAGCGAGCGGCGAAAACATGGAAATGATCCAGCGCTCGTGGGCGCGTGCCATCACCGCAAACTGTCGACGGCCAGCCGGTGTGAGTCGAACCACCGCAGCGCGTTTGTCGACCGGCGACACGCGGCGTGTCACCAATCCGTCCGTCTCGAGCGCGCGGACGAGCCAGGTGACGTTGCCACCGGTGGTGAGAATGCGTTCCGAGAGCTCTCCCATGCGCAGTCCATCGGGTTCGCGCTCGAGCTGTGCCAGTAAGTCGAAGCGCGGCAGTGACGATTCAAACTCCCGCTTGAGTGCGCGGCCCACACTTCGCTCGATCTGCGTGGTGCAGGTGAACAGGCGCAGCCAGAGTCGGAGTGATTCATGGTCTGTGGGCGCTGGCGCATTCGACGCGCGTGGTCGCGTGGACACCGTCATCGGCGACTCCTCATGCGGGTGAAGAGCCGTCGAGCACGATTGCCTGTCCGGTGAATGAGCCGGGCGAAGTGCTACACAGCGTGAGCACGCAGTTGGCCACTTCCTTGACCGTGACCATGCGCAACTGTCCCGCGTCGCTGAGAAGAAGTTGTCGCGCGCTGTTGGCATCGCGGCCGGTCTTGCCAATAATGCGGTCGATAGCCGGTTGCAGCAGTTCGGTCTCGGTGTAGCCTGGGCACACGGCATTCACCGAGACACCACGTGGGGCAACCTCGAGCGCCAGCGCACGCGTGAATCCCACCAGCGCATGCTTGGCGGCAGTGTACGCTGTGACATAGGGAGCACCCCAGAGCCCAGCGACACTGGCGATGTTCACAATGTGCCCGTT
>JANLVM010000268.1:0-7894 GCA_031364015.1 Gemmatimonadaceae bacterium | reverse complement strand
GCGCCATGTACGCGGTGCCACCCAGACCGCCTTGATCGATGGCGGCCATCACCATGTTCATGAGGGCCATGAGCGCCACGAGCCAACGCACTTTCATCGGCAACACACCGAACAGGTACACCTCATCGTCAGGCCACCGCGATGCGTAGGCAACCGCCACGCCCAAAATGGCCGCCGACGCGCCAATGAGTATGCCACCCTGCTTCTGGAACATGTAGTGCGCCGCCCAGCCACCCAGACCGCACCACAGATAGAACCAAGTGAATGTGCTCGAGCCCCAGGCGCGTTCAACGCGCGGTCCGAATAGCCACAACGTCCACATGTTGAGGGCGAGGTGCATCAAGCCCCCGTGCACAAACATGTACGTCACCATCGTCCACAACGAACGCGCCGCGATATCGCCCGCCGAATAGCCCAAGGCGCGGGCCATGTTCGCATCGCCAACCAACGTGTTCTGGACAAAGAACACGCCGACGCACAAGCCGATCAGCCAGTAAACGGCTGACGGACTTCGCGAAGTCTCGAACTCGTCGTACGTGGCGGTGGCCATGGCGAGGGATAGTACCGGGCGAAACGGAGTGCGACTGATAGCGGGCGTGCTAAGCTAGCGCCAAAAGGACGATGCGCTCGCACAACTCGGGAAACAAGACGCCGGCAGCAGCCGCTGCCTGCGGGATGAGACTGGTTGGCGTCATTCCCGGCAACGTGTTCGCTTCCAGACACCATGGTTGCCCGCTGGGGTCCAAACGAAAGTCGATTCGGGCATACCCGCGCAGCTTGAGCGCCGAGAACGAGCGCCGCGCCTGATCCGCCAGCGTAGACTGGATTTCCGGTGGTAGTTCGGCGACGAACTCCTCCGCCATTCCCGGCGTATACTTGCACTCGTAGTCGTACAGCTCCTTCACCGGCTTGATCTCGATAGTCGGGAAAACTTGGGTCCCCAGGATTCCAACCGTGAGCTCTCGCCCCGGTACAAATCGCTCCACCATCACCTCGTCGTCGTAACGGAACGCCTCAGTGATGGCCGGCTGCAGATCGCCAGGAGTGCGCACGATAGATAATCCGACCGTGCTGCCCTGTTTCGACGGCTTGACGATCACCGGCCAGTCCAAATGGCGACCGACCTCGTCGGGGTGAACCGTGCCAACTCCGGGCGCCGGTGCCATGATCCAATCCGCCGTGGCCACTCCCGCCGAACGCAGCAGCACCTTGGTGAGGTGCTTGTCCATCGCCAGCGCACTGGCCAGATGTCCGCTGCCCGTGTAACGCACACCCGCCATATCCAGCAGTGCCTGCACCGTGCCGTCTTCGCCCTGACCGCCGTGCAACGCAATGAACACGCAGTCTGCGCTCGTGACCTCGGGAAGCGCGGCCAAACGTGGCGACAAGGACTTGGAGCCAAGTCCCGCCAGCGCTTCCAGCGACGGCGGCGCACTTCCAACGCCACTCGCCAAGAGCCGAGCTTCGGTCTCCCGCGACAGCACGCCGTCGGCCGGATCGAGACACGTCACCGTGTGTCCGCGCTCGCGCAGCCCGACCGCAATACGAAGCCCCGACGACAGTGACACGTCGCGTTCTGCAGACACGCCGCCCAACAGTACGGTGATGTTCATTCGCGAATTCTACACGAAAAGCCTGAGCCGCGACGCCTACCGATGCATCAGATACTCGAGCACGTCGAATCGGGTCACGATGCCCTGCACCACACCGTCCTTCTTCATCAGCACCGCGCGATTGCTCTTCGACAACAGCTTCGCCACGCTCTCCACGGGCTGATCACTCTCCACCACGGGAAAAGGCTGGTCCATCACGTCACTCACCGTCAGATCCAACACCTTGGGATCGGCCAGTGACTTGGACGTCAGTTGCGATTCGGCGACGCTGCCAATGCACACCGTTCCGTCCATCACCGGCGCCTGCGACACATTGTGCAACACCATCAGACGAATCGCCTGCCGCACCGTCGCGCCGGGGGCCACGCTCACGATCGCCGGCGCGCTGCCATCCTTGTGGCCCAGCACCGATTCGATACTGGTCGGTACTGCATCCAGCATCTGGTTCTCACGCATCCACTCGTCGTTGAACACTTTGCTCAAGTAGCGCTCGCCCGTGTCGCACAAGAATGTCACGACGTACGCGTCGGGATCGTTGAGACGTCGGGCGACAGTCAACGCGGCGTGTGCAATAAGACCGGTCGAACCGCCCACGAAAATTCCTTCCTCGCGCGTCAGACGGCGCGCCATCGCAAACGCGTCCTTGTCGTTCACCGTGATGAACTCATCAATCACCGCCATGTCCAGCGTGGCCGGCACACACTCCTGACCCACGCCTTCAACTTTGTACGGGGCACCCGTGGGATGGCCTTCGCCGTTCGTGCGCCATAGCTCCGCCAGCACCGAACCCTGCGGGTCGGCGGCGATAATCTTGATGTCTGGATTCCTGGACTTGAGATAGCGACCGACGCCCGAGATCGTGCCGCCCGTTCCCGCCGACGCGACGAAGTGCGTAATGCGCCCTTCCGTCTGCTCCCACAGCTCGGGGCCCGTAGTCGCCATGTGTGCTTCGGGATTGGCCGGATTCTCAAACTGTCCAGCCAGCACCGCGCCCGGTGTTTCTCGCACGATGCGCTTGGCCATCTGCACATAGTTCTGTGGATGATCCGGCGGCACGGCGGTAGGTGTGATAATCACTTCGGCGCCGAACGCTTTCAGCAATCGTACTTTTTCTTGCGACATTTTATCGGGCATCGTGAAGATGCACTTGTATCCCTTGAGCGCCGCCGCGATCGCCAGTCCCACACCCGTGTTGCCGCTGGTGGCTTCGACAATAATGCCGCCCGGCTTGAGCGTCCCGGCGCGTTCGTGCGCTTCAATCATCGGCATCCCGATTCGATCCTTGACGCTGCCGCCAGGATTGAAAAAATCGGCTTTGCCGTACACCGGGGTGCGGATCCCTCGCGCGACACGAGAGAGTCGAATGAGCGGGGTCCACCCGATAGTATCCAGGACGGAGTCATAGGGGCGACGGTGGCGCAGGTGTTGTTCCTGTGCAGTCGCATCGGCGGTCAGGGATGTGGCCATGGGCGGGTGTCGAACGAGAGTGGAAAGCTGGGGCGCACCGTACTTTTAGATACGTGAATTTACTTGGTGTTTTACGACGAGTCGATTCGCGTGCTGTCGGTCACGCACACGCCATTCACGCGTCGAGTCCGGCAGTCGAAACATCTCATCGCACATGGCTGGAATGTACAACCTCGTCCCCACGTCAGCGGTATCATTCGTGATGCGCTGCGTCGTCCTTCATATCGTTCGCCGGTGGACCTGCATGAACCGAGTGCCTTGCGCTGCTCACACCGCGATCCAGCGGTCGTCGCACCTGGTGTGTTTGGCGATGTTCGCCGTTGTCTTCGCGGCCTGTCGAAAGGATTCGCCGACAGGTCCGAGTGCTGTGCCGGCGACCATCCGTCTTCAAGGGGGCTCCGGTCAGACGGCGGTTGTCGGCACAGCACTCGCCGTTCCACTCGCGGTGACTGTAACCGATGCATCGGGAAAAACCATTTCCGGCGCGCGCGTCAACTGGGATGTCGGCGTCGGCGCCGGCACAGTCTCGCCTCCGTCATCCACCAGCAACAGCAACGGTCTCGCGCAGACCACCTGGACCCTCGGCACGGTCACCGGGACGCTACGGGTCACCGCGCAAGTCGGCGGCCTCACACCGGTCGCGTTTACGGCCACCGCCATTGCTGGAGCCGCTGCGAGCGTGGTCGCCACGCCAGATCGGGCATACCTGGGCTTAGGCGACATTATTCGCATTTTTGCCGCCGTTCGTGATCAGTTCGGCAACGATGTTAGCGGACAGGCGATCAATTTCACCGTGCCCGACGCGTCCGTCGCGACGGTCAGTTCCAACGGTCTGGTGACTGCGGTCGGTCTCGGCATCGCGCACATTGTCGCTGAGGCCGGAGGAAAGGCCGACACCGTCAGCGTCACGGTCGGACCGCCGGGAACGTCCGTCTGTGGACCGGTGGCGGCACAAACACTTGCCGTTGGTGAAGTGTTTTCGCCGGCAGGCGACGCGGCGGGCGTACGAGGCTGCCTTACGGCCCCGGTCGGCGTCAACGCCGAGTACGCACTCACACTCATTTCGACGTCGTCGTCGTTCAGTTCGGTCACGTCCATCGACGCCTTTGCTACCGGCAACACCGGTCCCACAACAGCAGCCATCTCCGCCGATGCCAGTGGCTTCCGCGTGATCCCCCCCCCGGAGGCGACGGCGTTCGGTGACAATCTGTCGCTGGCACGACCTGATGCCGTTGAGATTCCCCGGTTGGTCGAGCTCGAACGCCGCGCGCTGGAGCGGCGTGAGCTTGCACCTCTGGTCAGTGCGGCACGCGCCTGGCACGTCGATCGCCAAAGTGTCGCCGGGTTCTCGACCGCCGCTGACCTCAAGGTCGGCGACGCCATTACGCTCAATGCGAACGCCAACAAAGCGTGCAGCGACCCTGTCAATCGCGTATCGCGCGTCGTGGCAGTAGGCGTGAAGGCGATAGTGGTTGCTGACAACGAGAATCCAACGGGTGGCTATACCGACGCAGAATACGCCTCCATCGCGGCTACCTTCGATACGCTGGTTTATCCACTGGATACCACGGCCTTCGGCGCACCGTCGAATGTCAGCGGTCGCGGCAAGGTCATCCTCTTTTACACCCGGAGCGTGAACTCGCTCACGCCGCCATCAACCACCGGCTACACGATTGGCGGATTCTTCTTTGCCCGCGATCTCTATCCCAAGACGGCCCGCAACGGCCTCGCGGCATGCGCCGCGTCGAATGAAACAGAGATGTTTTACCTGCTCGTGCCCGATCCCGATGGCACGGTCAACAACAACAAACGCTCCAAAGCCGAAGCCACCACGCTCAACCTCGGCACCATTGCCCACGAATTCCAGCACCTGATCAATGCCGGTCGACGTTTGTATGTGAATACCAGTGCCGTGCCCAGTGAAGAAACGTGGTTGGACGAGGGCCTCGCCCACACCGCTGAAGAGCTGTTGTACTATCGCATTTCGGGATACACGTCTCGTCAGAATCTGGGACTGCCACAAGTGTCGCAGCAGGCGACGGTGTTCACCAACTACGTGTCACAGAACTTCTCACGCTTCTACTCGTTTCTGCTCAACCCCGAACGCAACTCGCCATACGCGCCCAACGATTCGCTCGCCACGCGTGGCGCGACGTGGAATTTTCTACGCTTCGTCGCCGGGCGACAGGGCGCGTCGGGCGAAGCGGCGTTCTATCGAGCACTGGTGAACTCCACGACGTCCGGCCGCACGAATCTGTCGAATGTGCTGGGTGGGGCGACGCAGTTCGCGGACTACCTGCGTGACTGGACCGTCGCGCTTATCGCCGACGACTTCAGCGCCGCCACAACGGCCGCACTCGATCCGCGTTACATCTTCCACGCCTGGAATTTCCGCAGCATCTACCCTGGACTGCGTTTCGCTGGCACGCCGCTGGGGGTGTATCCCATCAACGCCCGCTCACTGGCCAGCGGCGCGCCGCAACGCCTCTCGCTGGCCGGCGGTACCAGCAGCTACATCCGTTTTGGCTTGCCGTCGGGACGCAGCGCCCTGCTCAGCCTTGCGTCGAATGGTGCGGCACTGCCGGCCACGTTGCGGTACGCGATCGTGCGCTTACGGTAGCGTGAGCACATCGGGCAACGCGGCTCAGTCGCGTCGCTTCAGTCGAATCTCGAACAGCTTCGACCACAGTTTGCCGGTCACGAAATAGCGTTCTTTGGCAGCGTCGTACGCGATACCATTGAGCACATCCTCCTTGCCCGAGCGATCCATCGCGGAAAGAATCCCTGACAGGTTAATCCATCCCACCACGTTTCCGGTGACGGGATTGATGCGCGCGATCTGTTCGCTTTGCCACACGTTCGCCCAGATCTCACCGTTCACCCATTCGAGTTCGTTGAGCTGGGTGACGGCGGTTTCGTGATCGGTCACGGCGAGGCTCTTCGTCACCGCGAACGTGCCCGGATCGCGCCAGCGAAGCGTCGACGTCCCGTCGCTCATGATGAGTGACGTCCCGTCGGTGGTGAGACCCCAACCCTCGCCTTCGTACGTGAATTCTCCCGTGGGATTGAACGTCTTCCAGTCGTAGACGAACGCCTTGCCGGTAGTCCACGTGAGCTGATAGAGTTTCGCGCCCAGAATCACCAACCCCTCGCCAAAGTGGGGCTCAGCAAGATCGCGCTTCCGGATCACCCGGCCCGTGGCAAGTTCCACTTCCCGAATGCCGGACGTGCCCACTTGCCCGGTGCTCTCGAATAACCGTCCATCGTGCCACTGCAGACCCTGCGTGTACGCGGTGGCGTCGTGCGGATACGTTGCCACGACTTCGAACGTGTACGTGGCCGTGCGAGCCGAGGAGACGGTGTCGGAGACCATCGAGCTATCGGCGGCCGGCACGTCTTTGCCGCACGCGCCAAATGCGCCGGCGGTCGCGATGAAACCGACGGTCGCCAGCAACACCGCAGCAGCGGCGGCACGAGAACGTCGCAATGCAGTCAGGATGGGCATGAAGCGCTCAGGCGGGAATTCGGGTAACGGACATGGAAGCTACAGTGAATGGGCTCGCGAGGGAAATCGTGCAGCATCGGTCTCCAACCACTCGCGAAGTTCGCCAAGCAACTGCACGAGATCGGCCAGTTGGTGATTCGCGTTAAGACCGCTCGGACTCGGTAGCAGCCAATGCGCCGTATCGCCGAAACGCTCGGGTTGTAGTCCCAGTGCGGCGCGCGGTCGCGCAAACGCCGACCGATAGGCGCCGATACCAAGGAATGCGATCACCCCGGGTTGGTAGCGCGTCGTCAGCGCGCGCAGCCGTTCGGCACCTGCGACATACTCCTCGAGCGACAACTCGGCGGCGGTCGCGGTGGTGCGCTGCCCCAGGTTCGTGATCCCGATGCCAAGCGAAAGCAGTTCGCGCTCTTCCCACGGCGCGAACAAGCGTGGCGTGAAACCCGCGCCATAAAGCGCCGGCCAAAAGCGATTTCCCGGTCGGCCGAAATGATGCCCGATAGCGGCCGTGTAGAGTCCTGGGTTGATCCCGCAGAACAGCACGCGCAATCCTGGCGCGATGAGGTCGGGAACGGTCAGGTGAATGGCTGCCGCTAACTGCGCTTTCGTTGGCTTCACTACCGCCGGCAACATCAAACGCGACACCTGTTCATGGCGTTTTGGTGAGATTGCTTCTTAGCGTCGCCAGCGCCGTGAGTGCCTCCATGGGTGTCATGTTGTCCGGCTCGAGCGCTTTCACCGCATTGGCCAGTTGCGTCATGGCGGGGTCCACCGCAGGCGCTGTCGCCGACTCCCCGAAAAAGCCAAGTTGCGCCGTCGGCAGGCCGGGTCGCACCATGTGCGGCCCTCGTCGCGTCGCACTGCGCGGTACGGCGTGTCCTTCGGTGGTCAATCGCGCGGCCATCTGTTCGCCTTCGCCTTCCAACAGCGCGAGCACTTCCTTCGCGCGTGTGATAACGGCGGCCGGCAAACCGGCGAGTCGTCCCACTTCAATGCCATAGCTGCGGTCAGCCCCGCCGGGAATGAGCGTGTGCAGGAATAACACCTGATCACCGACCTCGCGCACGGCCACGGTAAAGTTGCGCACGGCGGGAAGTTCGTTCGCCAGTTGCGTGAGCTCATGATAGTGCGTGGCGAACACCGTCTTGCAGCCGATGATGTCGTGCAGGTGCTCGCTCACACTCCAGGCAATGGAGACCCCGTCGTAGGTGCTGGTGCCGCGACCGATCTCGTCCAGCAGCACCAGCGAGCGCGACGTCGCCGTATGCAGAATCGCGCTCGTTTCACTCATCTCCACCATAAAGGTGCT
>JANLVM010000241.1:0-3540 GCA_031364015.1 Gemmatimonadaceae bacterium | reverse complement strand
AGCGCGACCAGCCGCCAGACCGTCGCCTGGTCGGTCAGCAGTAGCACCGCCGTGGCTCAGGGCGTCACGGCGCTGCATCGAGTAGGGCCAGCAGGACGCCCGGGAGTGCGGTCCCTGAGTCGGCGAGTATGACAGTGCGCCGCGTATCCGGAGCGTGTCCGAAATACACGTGGCCAGCGGGCTGCTGCCATCCGTCCTGGAACTCGCGCGAGGCATCGCGAGGGTCGACGGCGGTCAACACGCCAATACGCCGTACGCGCTCGGACGGTGCCGACATCGTGCCGCGCACCAGTTGATTCGCCAACCCACTGCGAACGAGAAACGCAGCGATTCGCGTCGCGCTCGCCGCGGAATATCTGGCCGGCGCCCCGCGCAGGTCGAGCAAAACGCGCGTCGGCAGTCGCGCGGTGGCCGACGCGACCAGAATCGAGTCGGAGGCATCGAGTGGCGCTGATGGCGCGATGCGTACGACCACGATACTGTCCCCGGTGCGCTCGCTCTCCACCGCGATAGCGACCGGCTCGGGTATCACCGCGTTCTCAATGCGCGTGACCGGATCGCCAAGGACGCCCAGGAAACGCCGGTACGCGCGGGCCAGCGAGGCGTCGTCGGTGGCGGCACGAACGCGAGGCGCGGCGATAATCAGCGCCGAGTCCCACGGTACTCCGCGCGTTGCGACCCACGGATGATGCAGCGCAATGGTGTGCCACACCTGCGCGAGGCGAACGAGACGGGCCACGCCCGTTGAGTCCGATGCGATTGGATTGGGCTCGACATCGGGTGGTTCCGCGACGAGGCCAGGCGGCGTGTGGGCGACCGCGACCCTGGGCCCACCGGCGCGACGCGATGATCGACCCACGGTCGCTTGTTCTGTCGCAGCCGGTGTAGGAGCCCGGCGTGTCGCCAGCAAACCGCTGCACGCGGAGCACGCCAGGAGCGCGGCGACTAGAACGACCCGCTGTAGTCGCGGGTCGCGAACTGCGGCGCGCGCGTGAGTGCCGACCGTCATATTGCGGTAGGGGGTGACCGTCATGATGTCAAAGATACGCTCACGCTCACGGTTCACACACGACCCAATGGGTCGCGCCTCTTGCGTTCACGTAGCTCCACCACGGCAGATGACCGAACGGCTTTACTACACCGATGCGCGGCTGGCAAAGTTTTCCGCCGTGGTTGTCGCTGTCGAACAGGGTGGCCGGCACGTGGTCCTTGACCAGACCGCGTTCTATCCCACGTCGGGCGGTCATCTGCATGATATCGGATGGCTGGGCAATACCGCCGTGATCGATGTCATCGACACGGCGTCACGCGTCGTGCACGTGTGCGCTGAGCCGGTGACACATGCGGCAGGTGATCGCGTGGAAGGTCGTCTCGACTGGAATCGTCGCTTCGATCATATGCAGCAGCATTCGGGTCAGCACCTGCTCTCGGCGCTACTGGCCGACGAATACGGCTGGCCCACTGTGAGCGTGCATTTTGGCGCGGCCATCAGTACCGTGGATGTGGTGTCGCCGGGCATCGAGCCCGAGGTGATCGCTGAGATCGAACTCCGGGTGAATCGTCTCGCGCTGGCGAATCGCGCTATCACCGTATCGTTCGAGGACGTCGAGCAGGCGGCAGCGTTGCGCAAGGCGAGTGATCGCGTGGGTGTGTTGCGCATCGTCACAATCGAAGGCGTCGATCGGAGTGCGTGCGGCGGTACGCATGTCGCCCACAGCGGCGAGATCGGGGCCATACTATTGCGTCGCGCCGAGCGCACCAAGGGCCATGCACGACTGGAGTTCATCTGTGGTCTGCGAGCCGTCGAGCGGGCACGCGCTGATGTCGCGCTGCTTACCGCGTCGGCCCGCGTGTTCTCCGCGTCGGCGGAGGATCTTCCAGCGCTGGTGGAAACGCAGCATCGTCGGGTGACGGAATTGGAGCGCGAGCGGAAGAAACTGGTCGCCGATCTCTCGCGGTACGAGGCGAAGTCGCGCTGGGACGAGGCGACCGTCGATGCGCATGGCATTCGGCGCCTGTGGCTCGATGCAATTAGCGGTCCTGTGCGTGACGCGGAACCGCTGGTGCAGGCATTGGTGGCCATGGGGTCATGCGTAGTGTTCGTGCAGAGTCTGACCAGCCATGGCGTCATGTTGGGCGCCTCGGAGGACAGCGGGGTGGACGCCGGACAAGCACTGCGCTCCGCATTGCAGGCCGCTGGCGGACGAGGCGGTGGCTCGCCACGACTCGCGCAGGGAAGTGCGGCTGGTAAGTTGGAGGTTGACGGGGTGGCCAACGCGCTGGGTTTCTCTCGCTAATAGCGGGCGGGCTGCGTAACGGCTTTTCCGCCCCTTCCTCTTCGGTTTCGGAAACTAGCCACCACGAAATCTCATCCTCAACCCGATGGCCGTGACTGCACTCGATACGCGACCGACTACCACTGAGCATTCCCCTTTCGCGCTGGCGTATGTCGACCGGACAGAAGCTGCGCTGCGTGCGGCCGAGACTCCGGATCTTGTGGCGCTGCTCGATAGGCAAGCCGGTTTGATGCGCGCCCTCGTGTCCGGCGTGGCGCCTGCCGATTTGCATGGTACGTATGCGCCGGGAAAGTGGACGCTGGCGGAGTCGCTGCTGCACGTTGCTGATACCGAGCGCGTATTCGCGTATCGCCTGTTACGGATCGCCCGTGGTGACAAAACACCACTGGCGAGCTTCGACCAGGATGCGTGGGTCCCTGAAAGCCGGTCCGCGAACCGCACGCTTGCGGACATCCTGACCGAAATCGATGCGGTTCGCGCAGCGACGCTCGCGCTCGTTCGTGGTTTGGACGACACGTCGGCGCAGTATTCTGGCACTGCGAGCGGCAATCCGGTGTCCGCACGCGGCTTGGCGTGGATGATTGCCGGACACTTCGATCATCATCTCGAACTCACTCGCACGCGATACCTCGGCGCGACCTGACACGAACTATTTTTCTGGTCGGCGAACGTCCACATCCGCATGACGTTCGCCTTGCCCGTTCCGTCTGGAGCCTCCGTGTCCGTCGCATCGCTTTCTGTAACGTCCGCACCTCCCGAGATCACCCGTCTCGCGATTGATACCGTCCGTACGCTGGCCATGGATGCCGTGCAAGCGGCCGAGTCGGGTCATCCAGGCACGCCGATGGCGTTGGCCCCGCTCGCCTACGCGCTGTATGCGAAGCATTTGCGCCACGACCCCTCCGCACCGCATTGGGTCGACCGCGATCGATTCATTTTGTCCGTAGGCCACGCGTCGATGTTGCTGTACGGAACGCTGCACATGTCGGGCTACGACCTGCCGCTCAGCGAGATTCGCAATTTTCGGCAGTGGGGCAGCAAGACGCCCGGGCATCCCGAGGTACATCACACGGTCGGTGTCGAAACCACCACGGGACCGCTCGGTCAGGGTTTCGCGAATGCCGTCGGATTCGCTGTCGCCGAAGCACACTTGGCGGCCACGTTCAATCGCGATGGCTTCGCGATCGTCGATCATCACACGTACTTCATTGCGGGCGATGGCTGTCTTATGGAAGGCGTCTCG
>JANLVM010000238.1:0-7987 GCA_031364015.1 Gemmatimonadaceae bacterium | reverse complement strand
ATTTTGCCGTATCGGGGCGACTCCACCGTGTTCATCGATCCGGCAACGTTAGCGATGCTCATTCTCGATGGCACGGGCAAGATCGCGCGTGTACGCGCTGTACCGAGAGCGCAGGACATCAACTCGATCACCAACCCAACGTTTCAGCTTGGCGTACCGGGGTTCGACGCCAAGGGTCGCTTTGTCTATCGCATTGGGGCCGTTGCAGCACCTCCAGCCGTCGCACCGCCTCCGGGCATGCCGGACTTCCCGTCACCACCCCACGCGGCGTTTGTGGTGGCGGTGAATCTCGATACGCGGAAGTCGGACACGTTGGGGGTCGTGCGTACTCCCAAGGTGGTGTTTTCCATGCGCATGGATCAGGAGTACGGCTTCAGCATCAACATGGTGCCCAATCCCCTGCCACTTACGGACGATTGGGCGATGCTACCCGATGGCACGATCGCCTTTGTGCGTGGAATCGACTATCGAGTGGATTATCGCGCGCCCGATGGCACCGTCACGTCGTCGGAGAAGCTGGCGTTCCCGTGGGTGCGTATGGCCGACGACGACAAAACGCGGTTTGCCGACTCCGCCAAGGTGGTGCAGATCAAGAACGCACAATCGGATTACTCGACGCAGATGATCGCCTGGTCAAACTTGCTCAACAAACCGTATCCGGCGTCGTTTACGCCACCCGCGGGCTATGTCACGCCGGCCGGTTTGCCGAAGGATTGGATCCTTCCCAAGGGCGTATCGTTCCCAGCCAATTACGTGCCCGCATGTCCGCCGGGTGCTGCACCTCCGCCGCTCGTAGGCGCGGGTCCGCCCACCTGCACGTCCACATACTTCAGCGAGATGTACGGCAGCGGATACACGCCGCCGGCACCCACGTACCGAGCGCCAACGTTGGTACGGCCGCGCGATCTTCCCGACTACAAGCCACCCGTCGGCGTCGGGTCAGTGCGCGCCGATGCCGATGGCAATCTGTGGGTGCGCACGATTCAAATGCGTCCGTCCTCCGGTGGTCTGATTTACGACATCATCAACCGACAGGGCGAGCTGTTTGATCGCATCCAATTACCCGCTGGGTATCAGTTGGTCGGATTCGGCCAGGGCAAGTTGGTGTATCTCAGCAATCGCGATGCCACCGGGCTGCATCTGTCTCGGGTGCTCCTCAAATAGGACTGACCGACGCCGCATCGCGCGCGCGTAGCTCGCCAGCAGAAACGAAAACCGGAGACACCCAAGTCGCTTGGATATCCCCCGTTTCGTACATCCTATCTCTGTTCCCAATACTCCCTACTGCTTCTTCGTTGCCGTGAACGGGAAGCCGCCCATGCCTGCGGCTTCTACAGTGCCCGCCATGCTGTTCTTGTCCTTCAGGGCGCCAATGCCCTGAATCGACAGCTGCTGGCCACCCATATCGATGCCGAAGCTGAACTTGATCGAGTCGCCCTTCACCATTCCGGAAACGGGCGCCTTTCCGAGTTCTGACTCGAATTCGCCCGCCACAGTGTCAGCGGTTTGTTTGAGCGTGAGCACCGAATTCATGGCACCTTGCGGGCCCTCGACAGTCACGTTCCACACGCCGCCAAAATCGGCCAGCAGGTGTTGAGCGGTTGCGGTGGCGGCTCCTAAAAACAGGGCGGCCACGACGGACAGGCGGGCGATACGTTGTCTGGTCATGTGTTGTGCGGGAAATGAGGAAACTGAGACGACACGATCAGCCGGGACGTCGGGCAACGAGTTCGATTTCCACCTGTGCGCCGAGCGGTAGTCCGGCGACAGCGACGGTGGTGCGGGCAGGGTACGGCGCCGTGAACCGCGCCTGATAGGCTTGGTTCATGGCGGCAAAATTCGCCATATCGATAAGATAGACGTTGCACTTGACAACGTCATCCAAGCTCAGGCCGGCGTCTTCCAGAACCAGCTGAAGGTTATCGAACACCCGATGGGTCTGCACTTCGACATCTCCTGATACCAGCTGACCGGTTAGGGGGTCCACTGGAGTCTGCCCGGACAAGAAGAGCTGCTTCCCCGACCAGACGGCGTGGGAGTACGGCCCCAGCGCGGCCGGTCCGCGCGGACTGGGCGCGGCCTTTCGAGCGGAGGGTTTTGACGCTGCGGTTTTTGACGCTGTGGTTTTTGAGACTGCGGGCTTGCGAGCCATTATCGATTTCCTGGTGTCGGCAGCGCGCCGGGGTGATAGGTCCGTTCTGCGGCCTTTTCAACATCCGCCCGATAAAATAGGACGTCGCGGAAGTTGCCGGTAGAATAACGCTCTATTTGATCGGCGAAATGAGGCGAGGAGGGGTCGCCGCTTTGGCCGCCGGCGAAAATGGCCTTGGCTTTCACGGTCGGTCCGAACTCCACCACGGCGACAAAACTGTTGCCGCGATTGCCATAGTTCTTTTTGGTGGTTTTCGCCCCCGAGTTGCCGTACGCCGCCAGCGATCCCCAGATTGCAGAGGCAAACTTTACGGGAAAGCTTGGCTTGGAGTCGTCATATGCCAGATCGATATCATTGCTCAGTCGCTGGAACCGATTGATATCGCCCCATGGCTTTTTCCACGTGCCGAAGTCTTTCGTGAGGGTCGCCACCGCCTGCGACAACGCATCCAGTCGCTCCGTATCAGTCGCACCTTGTGTCATGTATTCGAGCGCGGAAATCCCCTTGGCGCGCGCTGGCCTCGCTGCGGAACGCATGAACGCGTTACCCCAGTAGTCTGCCAGCGACATGGGCACCGACGTCACACCCCATTGCCGATTCCATCGACGCAGCGAGTCGATTGGTTCGGCCAGTGCTGCCTTGCGAGGATCGGACGGCAACAGCGCATCGTAGTCGCGCACCAGCGGCGGCACGATATCATCGAAGGCGGGCAGATCGGGGTCGAACGCGGCGCCGATGAGCTTATCGAGCGTGAAGTCTTTCGTGCGCTGCAGCACGCGCACCGCGTGGATTCCGCGCGCATTCTCGGCGCTTGGTGCCATGTACGCGGGATATTTATCGCGACGCGGACTGGAGGGACCCGCCGCCGTGTAGGGCGTGCTGTTGGTGTTTTGCAGCCAGCCCGTTTTCGGATTGAGGAGCGTAATCGTTTCGCTGACCGGATGCAGCCCCTTCCACTCGGTGGCCGCGAGGCTGCCATCAACGGGTTGCGACCAATCGAATGTCGAATCGCGACGGGGCGCAAAGTTGCCATGCCAGTATGCGATGTTGCCACCCGCATCGGCATAGACCGTGTTGTTCGAAGAATTCGTGCGCAGATCCATCACCGTGTTGAACGAGGCATAGTCGGTTGCCTTGGTACGCAAGTACGACTGCATGAGCGCCTTGGTAGGTTCGTTCATCAGTTTCACCGCGATCCACTTGCCGTCGGCCTGTCGCACGATGGGGCCATGATGGCTGAAATAGACCGTCACGGTGCGCGTGGCCATCGTGCCGTCAGCGAGCTTGTAGCTCAGCGCGATCTTTTTCTCTCGCATTTTTCGCTGAGTGGCGCCGTAGCGGTAGTACACCCCGTCAACCTTCTTGACCACGGTCTCTTTGTACTCGTCGATCACATCAGCGCCACCTGACGTGTGCATCCACCCCAGCTTGTTGTTGAAGCCCTGATAGATGAAGAACTGTCCCCACGTGGACGCTCCGTACGCGTTGAGTCCCTCCTCGCTGACCATTTGCAATTCGGCGCGAAAATAAAACGAAGTGTGCGGATTGATAAGCAGCAACGCATGCCCGCCCGATGTGTTCGATGGCGCCACGGCAAAGCCGTTGGATCCCGACGGCTCTCGGGGCGCAAATTCGTCGGTCGGCTGGTCTTGGCTTCCACTGGGCGACGGCACCGTAGCGCCCTTGCCGTACAGCGATTCCAGCTGTGGGAGGGATACCGATTCGATGTCGCCACCAATACTCCCTTCGCTAAAACTGAGAGCCATCCACGGTTCGAAACGCGTGATGACTTCGGGTTTCACACTGGGGTGGGTGTAGAGGTAGTAGTTCAATCCGTCGGCAAAACTGTTCATCAGCTTCTTGAGCCACAGCGGACTGGCCGTGTATCGCGCCTTCATGTCGACTGGATCGATGAACAGTCGCATCCGCAGATCGCGAAAGAGCTCTTTCTCGCCAGCGGTCTCGGCCAGACGCCCCATGGCGTTTACATAGTTCCGCTCGATGCGATGGAAATCATCCTCAGCCTGCGCGTACAGCGCGCCAAACACGACATCCGCATCGGTCTTTGCATAGATGTGAGGGATGCCCCACGAGTCACGGATGATGGTGACGCGTTTGGACGTCGCCTCCCATCGTGCAATGTCGGCGGGGGTAGGCGCGCTGACCCGGGGCGGGGACACGACGGCCGAGGCGGTGAGGAGCAACGCAAAAATCGAATGCATCATGATCGGCAGGATAACGGTGAGGTCGGGATGCGCGTGCGGACGCTACTACGGGTTTCGCCTGGCCGTAAAGGTCGCACTGCCCTGCCCGCCGAGGTCGACAACCCCTTTCATGTTGTCTTTGTCGGTCACCGTGCCGATGAAACGCAGTTCCACTTCGCCGCCCTTGAGCGCGAAGTTGATGGAGTCTTTTGTCACCGTTCCTTCGATCGGTCGAAGACCCATACGGGTGGACTCATAGGTGCCGGTGAGCTTCTCGCCCTCCTGCTTCAGCACCACAGCAGGCGTACCGGTGCCGTTCTCGGTCACCACCGCGAACGTCCACTTGCCAGTGACGTCGGCCAACACGTGTTGGGCCGAGGCGGTGGCGGTCACGGCCGTGATCACGGCCGCCGAGAGAATCCAGCTACGAAATCGAGTCATGATGTTGTGTGTCGCGAGTTGGTTGAGTTCCGAGGTCAATTCAGTATCGCCAGCTGGTCAAGTCTGCCCCGGCCGGCGCTTTTCGTTCCATCTGCTGCACCATCCTGGTCATCAGCTCCGGCATTGGTGGTCCCCAGCAATGTGGCGCCATCGGCTGAAAGACAATCTCACCACTCCACTTTGGTGCGGTGGTTTTCTTCAGGAACTCGTCCATCAGTCGAACGCCCATGTTGAGATAGTACGAATCGGCGTCACCGACATAGATGTTCAGTTTATCCGCCAGCTGTGGGCCCAGTGTCGCCCACTTCGTCTCCATCAGATACCGCAGGTCGTAATTCTCCTTCCAGTATTGCGCGACCTGCTTGTCGATGACCCCCGTGCGCTTGTTCCAGATCGGTGTCGGATAGCCATCGGCGCTCACCGGACCATACGTTGCCTCCCAGATGTCCCACTGGCCGCCAGAACGAGAACGCGTGCCCGACACGAGTTCAAACCAATTCTCGTCTTTCATCATGGCGGTGATGTTGCCGTCCGGACGACGCTGCGTCGGTCGGTCAATCTTCAACCAATCGCGCTCAAGCCAATACGCGTTCGTGTCCGCGTACACATTGACGATCTGGTGATAGCGAAAATCGACCGCATCGGGACAGAGCGACCACACACCGCCGTAGAAGTCGGGGTAGAACACCTGGTGTGCGAGCGATATCCATCCGCCGGTCGATCCACCAGTCAGGAGTCGCGCCCACGGTTGTCCAATGACACGGAACTTCGATTCCACGGCGGGAATGAGTTCCTGCATGATCGCATCGCCATAGGGACCATTGTTGGCCGAATTGACCCCGTACGAATCGTCGTAGAAAGGCGACGGGTGTTGCAGGGTCACAATGATCATGCGCGGCGTTCCGTCGGCGTTCCAGTAGGGACTCGAGCCCACCCCAGGCGCGCGAAGCGAAAAGTGTCCGTGGCTATACACCACCGGATAGCGTGCGGCCGGATGCTTGTCATAGTCCTTGGGGAGCAGTACGACGGCGCCCATGTAAATGGGATGTCCCCACCACTTGCTCAGGATCGTACTCTGGATCTTGATGCGTTTCACGGTCTCTGTTTCCGCAGGCACGACCACGGGCGGAATCACTTTGTTCGCGACGAGCTTGATGGCGCGCGACGACGTCGGATCAAACGTGACCCTGATTGGGTCGCCGTAGATGTTTCCTGGAGACCGACGCCAATTTTGTCCTTCCCATTGATCCATATGTGCCCAGATGGTCTTGCCATCGGCACGCGCGAATTTGGTGTACACGTTCACGAACGGTTGTACCCAGTATTCGCCGGCGGGAATGTCTCGCAGACTCTGCACGGGATGGCCGAAGGTCGCCGAATCGATGCGCGCCGACTTGCCGGCGGCCAGGTTGTCGATGTCCACCGCATAAATAGGCGTGCCGTTTTCACCGGCCTGCGCAATAGGACCGCGATCGGGAGTTGAGGTACGACTGATCGCAACGTAGGCGCGGCCGGTGATGGGTGCCGGGTGTGCCGCAGCGCTGAACGAAATCTCGAAGCGCGATCCGGGTTGTGCGGCGAGCGGTGAGGCCGCGACAAAGGCCAGCGCGCACACGAGCACGCGAACTGGAACACGCGCACTCACCGTCCAACGGGTTTGCAAACGACTGGGCATGCCGGCAGATCCTCAAGCAGGGAGACAAGCACCATCTTTGAATTCTAGTGCGCCACACAAACAGCGCACCGTTCGGGTTCAATTCGCGTCACACGGTGCTACGTTCCCGGCCGGTCGCACGCGCGCCGAGATGCCACACCACCGTTCCTGCCACCAGCGCTACGGCATACCCATACGGCGCGTACGCCGCCGTGACACCGCAGGCGACCGCCAACGCGAATGCCCATCGCTGCGGCACCATGTCGCGGACCAGTAGCAGAATGGACACCGCCTCGACCAACAGCAGCACGCCCAGCACCGGTCCTGGGAAGAGTCGCTGAAACGCCGCCGGATCGCCTGCCAGGAATAGTCCCGCCAGCAGCAAGAACCCACCATAAATCACCACGCTCCCGCCACTCCGAGCGCCGAATGCATAGTGCCCGACCATGCCGCCTGATCCGTGACACACGGGCAGCCCGCCAAGTGGTGCGGCGACGAGATTCATCAGCGCGTACGTGGTGCCAATACGCCGAACCGTGAGTGGTTCGCGCGCGGGAAAGAGATCGCTCACGACCTGACGCGTCGCCAGTACCGAATTTCCCAGTGAGAGCGCGAGTTGTGGCAGCGCCAGCAGTAAACTCGCGCGCGCGAACTCATCGCCCGTGGGCCAGCGCGCTGGCCATTGCGGGAACCGAAATCCGAACGGCAACGCGAGATCCACCGGCCACTGGGTTGCCGCGAACACGAATCCCAGACCGAGTACCACCAGCGCCGGTGGCACTTTGTGATTTTCGCGCAGCGTCAGCACAACCGCCAACGCGGCAGCCGCCAGGAACAGGCCGCGCGTGCCGTCGCTCGGAATAAAGCGTGTAAGCGCGAGCGTACCAAGCTGCAAACCGAGTCCTACTTGAATGCCACGTACGACCGCTTTAGGGACCGCGCGCGCAATCCATTGCAGTGCGCCGGTGTTCGCCAGCACCAACATGACCACGCCGACAATAATACCGCCGGCAGCCAGCAGCGGGGGTGCGAGTTTGGTGCTGATGGCGATCGCCGCCATGGCCTTGAGCGGCTGTACCGGCATGGGCAACCGATACGTGAGTCCCGACAACACCTGCAGGAGGCCGAACACGACGAAAGTCGTGGTGGGGTCCATTCCGGTAGCGATCACCACCCCGACAAGCAGCGGCAGGTCGGTGCCCAAGTCACCGAAGGCGCCGGCAAACTCGCGACGGTTAAAGAGCAGTGGGGGAAGCGCGCGCGCGGTCGGTTCGCGATCGGCAGCATCGGACAGGGGTGCGGACATCAAGGGAATATGCCTGCCGATTCGCCGCGCGCACCCGCATCTTTCAGGCATGTCTACCCCTGCCATCGATATTCAAGGGATCGTCAAGCGCTACGACCACCATGTCGCGGTGCGATCGCTCTCGCTCACAGTTCCGCGCGGCGCCGTTTACGGACTGTTGGGGCCCAACGGCGCGGGCAAGACGACGACTATTCGTATGATGCTCAATATCATCGCCCCCGACGAGGGCA
>JANLVM010000231.1:0-2055 GCA_031364015.1 Gemmatimonadaceae bacterium | reverse complement strand
CGCGCGACGAATCGACCTGCTTGGGATTGATCGCGATGCAAATCTCGTGGTGATTGAGCTGAAGCGTGACGAGACGGGCGCGCATATGGAGCTTCAAGCCCTTCGGTATGCAGCCATGGTTGCTCGCATGACGTTTGACCAAGCGGTGTCGACGTATCACTCGCATTTGCTGCGCGCGCCGACCTTAAAGATATCGGCGACCGACCAACGCGAAGTCGGTGGCGCTTCCGAAGAGCCAAAGCCCGAGGATGCGCGAGGCAGCCTGCTTGAGTTTCTAGGGTGGGAAGAACCGGAGGAATCCTCTTTCGCGCAGGAAGTTCGCATCGTGCTCGTCGCAGCAGACTTTTCACGGGAGCTGATGACATCCGTCATGTGGCTGAATGAACGCGATCTCGATATTCGCTGCGTTCGTCTTCAGCCGTATAAGCTCGATGAGAAGCTGCTGTTGCAGATCGATCAAGTCATCCCGCTGCGCGAGGCGAGCGAGTATCAGGTGCAGGTGCGTGAGAAGGCGCGTAGTGAACGCGCCGAGAAGACCACGACGAAAGACTGGACCCGCTTTGACCTTCGAGTTGGCGACAAGAACTTCACGCGACTTCCCAAGCGTCGGCTGATCTACCAAGTGGTGCGATACTTGATCGAGGGACTCGGCAAGACGGCGGCAGAGATCGAGCTGGTGATATTGCCCACCCGCCCCTGGGCACGGGTGGAAGGAGATTCGGACTCGGAGGGATTTCGTCAAGCCATCGAGGAATCGAAGGCCAACGGCGGTCCGCGCATCGACCTGACTCGGTTCATGTGCGAGGACGACGAGCTTCTGCACTCTGACGGTCGCACGTACGCCTTTACCAAGATGTGGGGGACCAACACGCTCCCATCGTTGGTGCTGCTGAGGGCGCATTTTCCAGAGGCTCAATTCACCTACACGCCGAGTCCTGACGAGTAGAAGGCCTGACCGGCATTACGGTCTTCGCTTTGGTGCCAATTGCCTCAGCGCCTCGGCGAGCTGTTGACCGCCGACTCGGACTTCGGTGCGAGCACCCGCGGAGGCGGCACCCCACCCGAGCTGCTGAACGGCCGCCAGGTTTCCTGCCACTATGGGGAGCTCTACCACAGCGTCACCGGCGGTCAGGACGAGTACGAAAGAGATCACAGTCTCCGGGCGGGGAACAACTACCTCAAAGACGCTGTCGTCGATCTGTCGCGGCGCACCGCCCGACACTGCCTCCGGCCCCTGGCGCTCGCGCGCGACCAGCAAGGTCGGCGCATCTCCGTGGAGCTCGATGGTCATCGGGTACACGCGTGAGAACTCCATGCTCTGCAGCGTCGCCGACACGCCGGATAGAGCTGCCGCTTGAAATGCGTCGGACAGTGTGACTGAGGCGCGTGCCCGCCACGGGGCGTCCGCATCGACGATTAGGGCGAGGGCGTCGGCGAGCATGAGCGTCCAGTGTTCGTCGAGGTCAGCATGAGGCAATCGTGTTGAACGCGTCGACCACGTCGCTGACCATCGGGCCTTCGCGCTTGCCTTGCGGATGCTTGGCAACGACGACCGCCACGGATTGTCCGTTCGGCAGCGTCCATCGACCAGAGCCTTGTACGAACGCGCCGTTGGGAGACCACTTCACACCGTTCATAAAGAACGGCGCCGCCCAGTCATGGCCGGCGAGCACGAGGAGCCGCTTTGGGCCCAATCGGGTGACGTCACTTTCAAGGAGGTGCACGGAGTCGGCTCGTAACAGATCTCTCAGTCGCTTCGCGGGATTCCCCCTCTTGAGCGGAGCCACTTGGTACAGGTTGGTCCATGCGAGGGTTGAGGACCACGCGTTGTCGTCGAATGGAGCCGGGCAAACCTGATTGGCCACCCGCCTCGAAACTCTCCAGAATGCAGAGCGGCGCGTGTAGTACCCACCTTTCGTCGGCACATCCCAACAATTCGCGACCCAGTCCAAATCATGGTGCCTTTCCGTCGAGCCTTCCCAGGTCTCGACCCGCTTGAGGCGAGCGTTCTCACGACGCTCGACATCTTGCACACGGTCAAGCACCTGATCGAGC
>JANLVM010000225.1:0-20419 GCA_031364015.1 Gemmatimonadaceae bacterium | reverse complement strand
CCAAAGCCGATGTCGTCATCGTGAACCCGGTGCACATCGCCGTCGCCATCAAGTACGACCCGACCGTCGCGCCGGCACCGATGGTTGTTGCCATCGGTCAACGAAAGATCGCGTTACGCATCAAGGAACTGGCGTTTCAGCACGGTGTGCCGGTTATCGAAAACATTCCGCTCGCTCGCGCTTTACTCGCGGCGACCAAAGTGGGCACGATGATTCCCGTGGACATGTATTTGGCAATCGCCGAAGTCCTGGCCTTCGTGATGCGTCAGCGGGAACGTTACGGTCGACGCTGGAAGGGCACGGTGGCCGCATGAGTAGCGCGATATGACCGCCGCGACCATGCCGATGGCGTTTGACGCCCCGGACACCAAAAAGCGCGCCGAAGTCGCGCTCGCGATTGCCGTCGTTCTCATTATCGCGCTGATTGTGGTGCCGCTCCCAGCGGTGCTGCTCGATCTCTGTCTGGCCGCCAGCATTGGTCTGTCGCTGGTCGTACTGCTGGTCTCGCTGTACACCACGAATCCGCTGGACTTCAGCAGCTTCCCCGCGCTGCTGCTCTTGCTCACGCTCTTTCGCATTGGTCTGAACGTCTCGTCCACACGTCTTATCCTGACGCACGGACATGCGGGCAAAGTGATCGAAGCGTTCGGACAATTCGTGATCGGCGGCAACTACGCCGTGGGTATCGTCATCTTCCTGCTGCTCATTGGCATCAACTTTATCGTCATCACCAAGGGTGCCGGACGTATCGCGGAAGTGGCCGCGCGCTTCGCGCTCGACGCGATGCCCGGCAAGCAAATGGCCATCGACGCCGACCTCTCGGCGGGGCTGATTGACGAGAAGGAAGCACGCATCCGCCGCGATGAGATCTCGCGCACCGCCGACTTTTACGGCGCGATGGACGGGGCTTCCAAGTACGTGAAGGGCGACGCCATTCTCGGGATTCTGGTCGTGGCCGTGAACATTCTGGGCGGCATCTTCATCGGCGTCGTGCAGAAAGGCATGCCCTTGGCACAGGCCGGCAGCACCTACACGCTGCTGACGGTTGGCGACGGAATCGTATCGCAAGTGCCGGCGCTCATCATCAGCACCGCTGCCGGTCTCATGGTGACCAGTGCGACCGGTAACGATCGCATGGGTGTGGTGTTAAGTCGCCAGTTGGGTTCGCACCCGCGCGCGATGTGGATGGCCGCGGCCGTACTGGGCGCGTTCGCGCTGGTGCCGGGGCTGCCCATGTTCCCCTTCGTGTCGCTGGCCGCCGGCGCTGCGTTGCTGGCGCGACTGTCCAGCAAGGCAGAAACGCGTCGCCATGCACTGGCGCTGGTTTCCACGCCCTCCATGGAAATTGAGGCGCCGAAGCCGACCGACCCGATGCACGACCTGTTGCAAATCGATCCGATCGAACTGGAAGTCGGGTACGCGCTCATTCCGCTCATCGATGAGAGTCAGGGCGGCGACCTGCTCGAGCGCATCTCGCTGCTGCGCAAGCAAGCCGCCATCGAGTTGGGCATTCTCGTTCCGCCCATTCGTATTCGCGACGACATCCGCCTGCCAGCCAACGAGTACGTCATCAAACTCCGTGGCTCGGAAGTCGCACGTGCCGAAGTACTCCCGCGATTCATGATGGCGCTCAACACGGGTGCTGTGATTGCGGAAATCGACGGCATGGAGTCCATCGATCCGTCGTTTGGCATGCCGGCCCGCTGGATTGCCGGGGCGCGTCGCACCGAAGCCGAAGCGTTGGGCTACGTCGTCGTCGAGCCCACCACGGTTGTGGCCACGCATCTATTGGAAACACTGAAGGCCAGTGCCTCGGAACTGCTGGGCCGTCAGGAAGTGCAGGAGATGGTCGAAACGCTCAAGAAGTCGCATCCGGCACTGGTGGAAGAGATCATTCCACACAAAGTGTCGTTGAGCGTGCTGCACCGTGTGCTGCAGCGACTGCTGCGCGAGCGCGTGCCGATTCGGGATCTCGTCACCATTCTCGAAGCACTGGGCGACGGCGCCGAAACAACGAAAGATCCGGAAGCACTCACGGAGATCGTGCGCAAGTCACTCACCAACGTGATCGCCCGTTTGTTCGCCGATGGCACCGGAGTTGTTCGTGGCATCACCATTGGCAGTCGACTGGAGTCGGCGCTGCTGGGGCTCTTCTCACCACGCGCCTCACAACCGAATGCGCCAGTGCTCACGCCGGACTCGCTGGCCGGTATGCTCCGCGACCTGAATCATCTGGCCACCACGTACGCGCTGGACGGTCGTCCGTTGCCACTCATCACGCCGCCATCACTCCGCATCGGCGTGCGCCGTCTTATCGAACCCGTGCTGCCCAGTCTTCCTGTCGTATCGCTGGCCGAGTTGCCGGCGGCGATCACGCTGAGCAGCGTCGCGACCTGGGAGATGCCGCATGGCTCCTGAACGATTCCGCGGCGCCGACCTTCCGCATGTTGCCGATCGTGCGCGCCGGGCACTGGGCGACGACGTGATGATCTTGCACACACGCACCGTTCGCGAAGGCGGCGTGCCGATGGTCGAAGTGCTCGCGACCACGTCGGAGACTATCGATCGTGTTCGCGCACGCCTTGAACCGACCCCGTTCCCGCGCCAGATGCGCTCGGCAGACGGCAAGCCGTTTCGCCTGGCGTTGGTGGGCCCAACCGGCGCCGGCAAGACGACGACGGCGGCCAAGTTGGCCGTGCGTCGCGGCATGTTTGGCGCCGCGCGTACCGGATTGCTGACGCTCGATACGTATCGCGTGGGTGGCATGGAGCAGCTCGCCACGTACGCCGAGCTGGCCGACGTGCCGTTCGAAGTGGTGTACGATGCGCGTGAAGTTGACGCGGCGATGAAACGACTCTCGTCGTGCGATGTGGTGATCATTGACACGCCTGGCCGGAGCCCCGCGGCGGCGGAACTCACCGAGCGTTGGCGGTCGCTGTTGGATGTGCTCCATCCCGATGAAGTGCATCTGGTGCTCCCCGCTTCGCTGCGTCCAGATCTCGCGATCGATGTGGCGCGCGCCTACCGCGCGTCCCGCACGCATTGCGGCGCCACGCATCTACTGCTCTCCAAGGTGGATGAAGTCCCACGCGAATCGGGCGTCACAGAGCTCGCGCTCTCGCTGGACCTGCCGACGCGCTGGGTGACGGATGGTCAGGATGTTCCCGCCGACCTCAAGCCCGCAGTCACGCGTATTCTGCGTGGCTTCGGCATCTCGGCGGATATGGAACTTGACTGGTTGCCTGCGTGACCACGTCGGCCATCGCGCACACACCGACCGGCACGTCGCAGATCGACGCGCTGCGGTCGCCTCGCAATCGCGATGCGGACGGCCCGTTGCGCAGTGCGTCACACGGCGACGGTGGCGTTCCCACCTTGCTGTGTGCCAGTGGTCGCGGCGGGAGCGGGACCACCATGGTCTCGGCGTTGCTGGCCGTCGCCGCAGCGGGGGAAGGCGTGCGGGTGCTGCTCATTGATGCCGATGAGCATGTGGGTCCGTTGGCCATGCTGCTTGGCGCACCGGCGCGTGCGAGCTGGCAGGATCTTCGCGGCGGACGCGTGTCGCCGCTCGAGGTGGCAATACCGATCAGCACGACGCTCACGTTGGTCGCGGGCGGCGCGCCGCGCCGAACACCCGGAAACGCGACCGCGCTGTCCGCCGCCGAACGACGTGCCTGTATGCGCCGTGTCGGCATGCTTTCGCACGGGATGGATCTGGTGGTGATCGATTGCGGTGCACGATTCGATGCGGTCTCGGCGTCGATTGCACCGCACGCTGGTGAACGACTCGTCGCCATTGCGGCCGGATCCGATCCGATCGGACTCGCCGCGACCTATGCCCTGTGCAAGGCCGTCCATACGCGGCATGGTGCCCTTCCACTGGATGTGCTCGTCAATCGGCATGAAGGACGCGAGGCCGTGCGTTGCTTCGACGTCATTGATGCCGGTGTTCGTCAGTTCCTCGGGAATGCGCTGCGCTTTGCTGGTGCCGTGCCCACCGACCCGACGCTCGATGCTGCACTCCGCGCGGGGATGCCCTTCCCCGATGCGGCGGCAGGATCACCCGCAGCGATCGCCGCTCACGATGTCGTGATGCGCACGCTGGCCGGGACATCATCAACCCGACCAGGTGCCTGATTGTGACCTTCGCAACGCCTCAAGGAACATCGGCCATGAACACCACGCTCTGGCAATCGTACCACTCCGGAAGTGACACTGCCCGCGACCGATTGCTGCTGGAGCATCTCGGACTGGTGCATCACGTCGCCCGTCAAGTTTCACGCACACTCGCGGTGCGCATCGATTTCGACGAGCTGGTGAGCGCGGGGACCATGGGCCTCATGGCTGCCCTCGAAAGCTTCGATTCCTCGCGCGGTCTCGCGTTCAGCACCTTCGCGGCGCCCCGCATACGCGGGGCAATTCTCGATGAACTGCGCAAGCAAGACCACGTGCCGCGATCGATTCGCCGCAAGACGCGCGAGATCAGCGCGGCGCGAGAGACATGGATGCGCGAGCATGGGCGGGCACCAGACGACCGCGAACTCGCCGCACAGCTGAATGTCGACATGGACACGCTGTGGCGCTGGCAGGCCGACGTGGAAGGTGCCCATCACATTCCCCTCGATCGAGCGCCCGGCGAACGCGAAAGCCACATGCCCTCGCCGGCCGAACTGTTGCCCAGCAGCGAAGAGTCCGTGGTCGAGGAACAGCTCACGCATGAGCAGGAAGTGGTGCATCTCAAAGATGCGATTCTCCACCTGAAAGATCAGGAACGCATCGTCCTCTCGCTGTACTACTTCGAAGAGCTCAAGCTGCACGAAATCGCGAAGGTGCTCGAGCTCACCGAATCGCGCGTGTCGCAGATTCGGTCGAAAGCGCTCAGCAAGCTGCGCGTCGAGCTCATGCCGTTGCGGGAAAGCGTCGCATGAGCACGCGCCACATTCTCCCGAACGAGCGCATTGTCGAGCGCATTGTCGAACGCATTGTCGACCGCGTTCGTTCGGCCGCAGCGTCTTCAGTGTTGATTCGGTCACTCCTTCTCGGCACACTCGCTATTGGCGTCACGGCGGGCGGCGTTATGGCTGGTGCGCTCGTGGTCGCACCGGTGGTGGCCAGCGCCACACGGCCAGATGCCACCGCTCGAGTGGCGCGCGCACTTTCTGGAGCGAGTGCCTCGACAACTGCACTGGCTCGCGTCGCAATTGACCGCGCGCTCGTCGCCCGGTCCGAACTGCTCGCGGTGCTGCCGGCACCGATCACACGCTTCGCGCCGCCAGTACTGGCCATCGTCTCCATCATCGGAGCGCTCACTGCGCTCTTGCTTCGTCGGACGACGCCGCAACGAACGCTGGTGCCGGTATCCGCCAACGTCAGCTCGGCCCCCCGCGGCCTGGCTCGACTCACACCGCACAGCTCGGGACGAGTAGGCGGCAAACGCCAGCGCACACCTCGAGCAGTCGAAGCACTGGCCGCCACCGGGGCCTCCAACTCGGATATCGCCTGGCGCACGGGCCTCCCAATCGACGCCATCCAGGTGCTTCTCGCAATTTCGACCGCCACTCGGCAACTTCAGCCGCCAACGGCATGATTTTCCCTGTCGTCTCTGTCTTAGGTCTTCTGTCTCCCGTCTGATATCTGTAGTTAAGTTACTGGTATATAAAGCGTTACAAGCGTGCTAACAGGTCGGGCCAGGATGGCCCGACCATTGCATTTTGGGGTGTTGAGTTCGTGCACCCTTTCCAGAGCACGCCATGCCAGATCCTGTACGTCCGAACGGAATGAGCAGCGCCGCCGCCGCGCTCCAGATGCTGGAGCGGCGGCAACAGGTGTTGTCCAACAACCTCGCGAACGCCTCCACGCGCGGTTTTAAGGCTGAGACCGCTTTCGCTCGCATCATTGGCGACGCCATGGCGACCACGGATACCGCGCTCGATCTCAGTCCCGGTACGCTGACCGAAACACACAACACACTCGATCTGGCGATCGAAGGCGATGGGTTCTTCGTCACCTCGACCCCCGGTGGTGAACGCCTGGTTCGGAACGGCAGTTTTCGGCTTGACGCCGATAGGCGTCTCGTCACCGAGCACGGCAATCCGGTGCTCGGCGATGACGGCCCCATCACGCTGCCACTCGGGGTCGCTGAGGTCGATGCAACTGGATTGGTGAAGGTGAACGGCAAACCCGTCCAGCGACTCCGAGTGGAGCGCGTCGCCGAAGGCACGCAGCTCCAGCATGAGGGCGGGACGCAGTTTCTGCCCGATGCCACGCGACAGTCCATCCCCCCGACGCAGCGCATCGTGCGTCAGGGCTTCATCGAGGAATCCAACGTGAACCCGATGTCGGCCATGACGGCGATGCTTGAAATCCTGCATCGCTACGGCGCCGCGCAGAAGACGCTGTCCACGATCGACGCGGTTCGCGGAATTGCCGTGACCGATCTCGCCAAGCCCGTCTAACCGGAACGCTACTCATGGATCCAGCACTTCGCGCCGCCGCTACCGGCATGATGGCGCAGCAGACCCGCACCGAAGTCATCGCGAATAATCTTGCCAACGTCAACACGCCAGGCTTCAAGCGCAGTCGCGCCCACTTCGAAGACCTGCTGTACCAGACGGTGCAAGGGCAGCAGATCCTCGGCGATCCCGATGCGCAAACCGCACCGGCTATTCAGGTCGGACGTGGCACGCGCTTGTCCGGCGTTGAGCGCATGCATCAGCAGGGTCCACTCGAGCAGACGAATCGCAATCTCGACATCGCGGTCGAGGGCGAAGGCTTCTTTCAGATTCAGATGCCGAATGGGGAGACCACCTACTCGCGTGACGGCAGCTTTCAGATTTCCGATCAGGGATTGTTGGTGACCAGTAGCGGACAGGCATTGCAGCCGCCCATCCGCGTGCCTGCCGACGCCGCCGAGTTGACCATTTCCACCACTGGCATTGTGACCGTCCGTCGCGGTCAGGATATCCAGCCCACGGAGATCGGTCGCATTGAGCTGGCGCGATTCGCGAACCCGTCCGGATTGCTCGCGCTTGGTCAGAATCTGTACGCACCCACCGCATCGTCGGGGCAGCCGGTTGTCGGCTTCCCGTCGGACGAAGGCATGGGTCGTTTGCAGCAAGGCAGTCTCGAAGGCAGCAACGTCGAGATCGTGCAGGAAATGGTCGAGATGATCAGCGCCATGCGCGCCTACGAAATCAACTCCAAAGCCATCAAGACGGCCGACGAGATGGGTCAGATCGCCAACAACATCACGCGTTGATGCACGTGCGCTTCGCCGTCCTGGTCGCGTGGTTCGTCGGCGGCGCTGCGTCACTGTCGGCGCAAACGCTGCCGCCGAGCGCCGCACCGCGTGCGGCGTTGGTCGATTCGACGACTCGCGGTGCGTCGCGCGTGCGATTGTCGCTTGCCACCCGGGCGCTCCAGCGCGGCGACACGCTTCACGCAGAAGACATCGCAATCGTCGACACCATCCTCGTATGGCGCTGGTCCACCGTCGCACCCGACACGACCCGCGCGCAGCCCGGCTGGATCACGCGTCGACCGATTGCGGTGGGTGAAGTGCTGCGCTATCCGGCCGTCGGCGCTCCACCGGTCGTGAGTGCTGGGGCCCGAGTTTCGCTGATCTATCAGGATGGGCCGGTTCGCATCCTGCTGACTGGCGTCGCAACGAATACCGCACCGCTTGGCGCTCCGGTCGGTGTGCGAATCAATCCGACGCGTCGGCTCGACGGAATTGCCGTCGCGCCAAATACCGTTCGACTCCGCTGAGACCGACTGCCATGCCCTGCGTCGTCATCACTGTTCGACACCCCGTGCGGTTGCTTGTTGCCGCATCGCTGCTGTTGAGCGCTCCACTGAGTGCTCAAACGCCGCCCACATCGTCACCGACCACTCCGCCTGCGGCTGGCGCCGCGACGCAAACCGCAGCCGCAACGACCCCATCCACCGCGACGGCGCGCCCGGCGCGCGAATCGTGGACGGCAGACCGACGCAATTTTGCGATCGGCGATCTCATCACCGTGCTGATCGATGATTACACCATCGCCACAGCGCTCAAGGAGAATACTGCGACCGACACGCGCACGCGCGGTCTCTCGGCCACTGCGCGACTGCCCACGTCAACCAAGATCGTGGGTCTCGATACGCGAAATAATGCCGACCAACAGCAACGGGGATCGTCGCGTCGAGAAAATCGCTTTCAGAACGAACTCAGCGTACGCGTCATGGCGATCGCGCCAAACGGACTGCTGCAGCTTCGAGGCACCAAGAATATCAACGTCGACAAGTCTGGACAGGATATCGTGTTCACGGGATTCGCTCGGCCGCAGGACATTTCCAGTTCGAACATGGTGGAATCCACTCGCGTCGCCGACGCACAACTGGGCTACCTCTCTCCAGGCCCGCTCGGCAAGCCGAAGCAGGGTATGATCAGCAAGGTGCTGGGAGCGTTCTGGCCATGACCGACACCACAATTCGCATGAACCGCGCGCATGTGCTGCGCCTCGCGATGCTCACGACGGGGCTGTTGCTGTTGCCGGCGCTGGCTCGCGCGCAGGGAGACGTGAAGATTCGCGATCTCACCTCGCCGGAAGGCGCACTCCCGGTGCGCCTGGTCGGATATGGATTGGTGATCGGACTCGATGGCACAGGCGATCGCGCGATCGGCGGTCAAACGGCCGGACAGACCGTGCAAGGCGTCATCAACGTGCTGCGTCGCTTCAATATCGAAGTGCCGGCCGAGTTGATCCGCATGCGCAACGTCGCGGCGGTGCTGGTGACGGCGGAAGTGTCGCCGTACCTCCGCTCGAGTGGCCGGTTTGAGGTGCATGTTTCATCGATGGGTGACGCCCGCTCACTCAAGGGTGGCGTCCTGTATATGACGCCGTTGGTGGCAGACCCCAATGGCCCTCCACTCGCCACGGCACAAGGCACGGTGCTGCTGAGCGAAGGGGGCGCGACGACGCGATATGCAACGATTATCGAAACGTCGGCGCGGATTCCGACAGGCGGTGTGTTGGAGGCGGACTTACCGCGTCCGGTCATCGCCGCGACATCGCGCCTGCTGCTGCGTGAACCTGATCTCGGCACCGCCACGCGCATTGTCACCGCCATCAATAGTGCATTCGGCGAAAAGACCGCCGTCGTGGAAGACGAAGGCTCGGTACAGGTCACCCTGGCCGACAGTGTCGTGAAAGCGACCGCTTATACGCGCATTCGTGAGCTTAGTGTCCGTCCCGAACGGGCACCGCGACTGGTCATCGACGCCAAGGATGGCACGGTGGTCGCCGGTGGCGACATGATGATCGGCACGGCAACCGTGAGTCACGGCGCGATCACGCTGGTACTTGGTGCCGATGTCGCGTCAGATACCAGCGCAATCCCTGGCAGTGTGCGTCTGCCCGCCAACATTTCTGTTCAGCGTGTGGCGGCCGCACTGCATGCGGTGCGAACACCGCCCTCCGAGATCGCCGCCATTTTTGCGGCATTACGCGAGGTCGGTGCGTTGACGGCCGAGGTCATCGTCCGATGATCGACCCCATCGGTCTTGCGGCGACGCCGCCAACAGCAACCGACAGCCGGGACGCCAAACTCAAGAAGGCCGCCCAGCAGTTGGAGGGCGTGTTCATTCAGCAGCTGTACAAATCCATGCGCGAGACCGTTCCGCAGCAGGAAGGCATCGTTTCAGGTGGGGCCGGTGAAGACATTTTTACCGGACTACTGGATCAGCACCTTGCTGCCGAAACTCCCAAGCATTGGGAAACGGGTTTGTCCGACGCGCTGTATCGCCAGCTGCGTCGCGGATTACCCGTGGATTCCTCCGCCGCAGCGTCTGCGGCGGTCCGCGCGCCGAACTCTGTCTCGTCCCTCTGATGTCGCACACCCTGCTCACCCCAGTTGCTGCGCCGCACCTTGGCCCGCCGACCGCGGTTCTGCTCGAGGCGTTGCATGATGCGCTCCTCAGTGAGCGTCGATTGCTCGACGAACTCATCGCGCAGATGCGTCGCCAGCGCACCGCGGTCGGAACCGACGACATTCAGGGCGTCGACGACAGTACATTCGCCACGCACCGCGTCCTGGCCACCTTGGGTCAGGCCCGTCAGCGTCGCCGTCAACTCAACGTGCTGTTGGGCGGCAGTGAAGACTGCAAACTGCGGGACCTCGAGGAACAGCTGGGCGATCAGTTCGATGCCCGCATGCGTGATGCTCGCCAACGATTGCAGCAGGCCGCCGATGTGCTAACCCGCGAGGTCGGCATGAATCGCAAGCTGCTGCGCGAGGCACTGTCGTCGAATGGACAGCAGGTGCGAACACTCGCCGGCGGTCCCGCAACGTCGTCCACCTACGCGCTGGAAGGCACCGTACCGGTGGCAACAGGCGCGCCGCGTGGGATTCTCGTCAACCGGACCGTCTAACCATGAGCTATGGGCTGTTCGGCATCGCGCGCAGCGCACTCCTGACGCACCAGACGGCGCTCCAGACGATTTCGCAGAACATCGCGAACGCCGAAACGCCGGGCTATTCGCGTCAGGAAGCGGTGCTCGTGGCCAGCACGCCGGTGCGCATGCCGCATGGCATCATTGGGACCGGTGTACAGGTCGAGACGATCATTCGCAAGCGCGACATCATGTTGGACGACGGCTATCGCACGGCGTCGTCGCAGTCGGGCAATAGCGATCTGCGCGGTACCCTGCTCGGGCAGATGGAGGGCGTTTTCGGCGAGCCCACCGACGCCGGCATGTCCAACGCACTCGACCAATTCTGGGGGTCGTGGGGCGACCTGGCCTCGACGCCCAGCAGCGGCGCAGCACGCGCGGTCGTACAGCAGCGTGGACGGCAAGTCGCACAGCTGTTCAATAGCTACGACACGCAGCTCACGCAGCAGCGCACATCGTCGATCGAGCGCCTGGCGGGCACGATCACCCAGATCAATGCCTACGCGAAGCAGGTGGCCGATCTGAATGGCCGCATCATGTCGTCGGAAAGCGGTGGCGACAGCGCCAACGATCTGCGCGATCAACGGGATCTGGCACTCGACGGCCTGGCCAGAATTGGCGGTACGCGAGTCATCAATCAGGCCAATGGCACGGTGTCGGTACTGATCGGGAATTCGTCGCTCGTAGACAGCAATAGCGCGCGTCCGGTGTCCATGCAGTTCGACATCCCCGTTCCGCCGCCGGCGGTCACACCAGGCGACATCCCGATTCGTTTGCGATTGGGTGATTCGCCCGATCGCATGATCGCGCCCGGTGGTGAGCTCAAGGCACTGGTCGACAACATCAACACCGATATTCCCAATCTGCGCGGACGCCTTGACGCCATCGCGGCGTCACTGGCCACGGCGGTGAACGCGGCGCACACCACGGGATTCGTATTCTCCGGGAACACCATCCCGGGCACGGCGGCTGGCAACTTCTTCGACGCCGGGACGGTCATCAATCCTGTTCGCGCCAGCACATTAAAGCTTGACACCGTCATTGCCGGTGATGCGTCACAAATCGCCGTAAGTGGTGACGCCAACGCGCCGACCGACAATACCACCGCGCTGGCGCTCAGTGCACTCCGCACCACCGGCGGTACGGTCAGTTTTACAAGCCCCAGCGGTGCCATCGAAACGGGAAGCTTTCTGGGTTTCTTCCGAAGCACGGTGACCTCGCTGGGTATCAGCGTGAAAAGTGCCGAAGATGATGCCATCGTGTATCGCACGCTGTCTGAGCATAGCGATGCGCGCCGCCAGTCCGTGAGCGGCGTCAGTACCGACGAAGAACTCGTCAATCTGATGCGCGTACAGCAATCGTATACCGCCGCGACAAAGCTCATCAGGACGGCCGACGAGATGCTGCAAACTTTACTTTCGATGATCTGATCCGCGATGCTGATTCTTGGACGTCGCGAAGGCGACTCGATTCTGATAGAGGGCGGGATTCGCATCGTGGTTGTCTCGTGCGATCGCGGCGGCGTGCGCATCGGCATCGAAGCACCCGCAGACGTGAAGATCCTGCGTGGTGAGATCGCCGAGAAAATCGCGCTGGAGAATCAGCGCGCATCCACCGTGCCCTCGGCCTCGCCGCTCTTGGCGTCGCTGAGAACCGCGTCGGTGGTGACGCCTGTAGCCGCCGCACCGGCAGCCGACGCGTGACCGACAAATCAGCCGTGGCGCGCTCGGCGTGCAGCCTGCAGCGTCGGGATGCTCACGACGGCGCCCGCTGCATCGGGAGCGCCAGATCCGTCGAATGGCGCGAGCAGCCAGTTCACCGCGTCCACGTCGCGCGCGCTGTCGGCGTCGGCGTGGCCGGGCGTGCCGTCGACGCCCACGCCGCACGCCCTGATGCGCACCACTTCCGTACTGCTCGATATCGTTACGTCAACGCGCCCGGCGCCGCGAACGGCACGTTGGGCAGCGCCAAGGATCAGCGTCACAGCCATTACGAGGACTGCGGGGTCGGCGTACGCCGGTTGCAAATCGCCGTCCAGCGTCACCACCACCGCGACGTCTCCCAAGTTGGGATGATACGACTGGAGCGCCACAGCCTGCGTCGTCGTATCGGTGGGAATCACCGGCTCGGCAGTCGCATCGGCCTTCCGCGGCAACAGGCGCATGAGCTGCAGGACCGCTTCCAAACGCTCAGCCTCGGCACGCAGAGTGGCCACCGACGCCCCGACGGTGGCCGGTTGCATCTCGACCATGTAGGCGACGGCGCTCAGCGTACCCACGCGGTTGCTCAGCGCATGTGTCAGCCCACGCAGCAAATCGTCATGCACGGAGAGCCAGCGGGCCGCGCCCGTCTGCTCGCCGCTCACTGACGCTTCCACTCACACCTCAGGATCGCCCGCGTGCTCGTCATCATTGGCTTGGTCATCGTGTTTGCATCTGTGATCGGTGGCTATGTCATGCACCACGGTGAACTGATGGTGCTGGTACAACTCAACGAGTTTCTGATTCTCGGTGGAGCGGCGCTGGGCACGTTGTTAGTCGCGAATCCGCCGTCCGTGCTGAAAGCCTGCATGACGCAGTTGATCGGACTGCTCAAGCCCAACCCGTACGGCGCGAAGGCCTACGCCGAACTGCTACAGGTACTCTACGAAATCTTCCAGAAAGCCCGCAAGGATGGACTGGTCGGACTCGAGACGCACATCGAGAATCCGGAAAGTAGCGACATTTTTCAGAAGTATCCGTCATTCACCGGGAATCATCACGCAGTCTCGTTACTGTGCGATACGCTGAAAGTCCTGCTCACAGGCACCGTCGAAGATCACAATCTGGCAGAGATCCTCGACGTCGACCTCGACAAGCATCATCACGAAGCGATGTTGGTGCCGCACGCGATCAACACTGTCGGCGATGCCATGCCAGGCTTCGGCATCGTCGCCGCCGTCCTCGGCGTCATCGTGACAATGGGCTCGATTGGCGGCGCCGCCTCTGAAATCGGTGAGAAAGTTGCCGCCGCGCTCGTAGGTACATTCCTCGGCATCCTGCTCGCCTACGGCGTCTTCCTGCCAATCGCCAAGGCGTTGGAAAGTCGTATCGAAGCCGAGCATGACTACATGCTCTGCATCCGCACCGCGCTGTTGTCGTTTGCGCGCGGTGATGCCCCGATGACCGCGGTCGAGTTCTCGCGTCGCAACATCGAACCGCATGAGCGACCGAGCTTCGCCGAACTTGAAGATCTCACCCGGAAGAAGGCGGCCTGATCGTGGCCGCGCGCGCTGGAAAGAAAGTCGTCATCATCAAGAAGGTTATCAAAGGCGGCGGTGGACACCACGGCGGTTCGTGGAAGGTCGCCTATGCCGACTTCGTGACCGCAATGATGGCGTTCTTCATGGTGATGTGGATTCTCGGCATGGACGACCAGACGAAACAGGCCATCGAGGGCTACTTCGCCAATCCCGTCGGCTACAAGAAAGGCTACGGGGCGGGTTCGAGCCCGTTGTCCACCGGTAGCACGCCGTCGAACGTGCAGAAGACGCAATTGCGCATGATCGTTCGCTCGACTGAACAGCGCACGTTCGAGCGGCTCAAGTCGCAGATTGTCGATAAGCTGGCCAAGAGCGACTCGCTGAAGCGGCTGAATGCACTCATCGACGTACAGGTCACCGCCGACGGCCTGCGCATTGAGTTGGTCGAGACCGGCACGGGTGATGTCTACTTTCCGCTGGGCTCGGCCCGCATGAAATCGGCAACCATGCTGGCGCTGCAACTGATCGGTCCCGAACTGGCGGTGCTACAGCACTCCGTCGTGCTGGAGGGGCATACCGACGGTGCGAAGTTTGGTGCGGACGGGAGCTACGGGAACTGGGAGTTGTCGTCCGATCGCGCGAACGCCGCCCGACGCGTGCTCGAGACCGTCGGCGTCACGGAGGGTCGCATCATCGAGGTTCGCGGATACGCCGACACGCATCCACGCGTGCTCGGCGATCCGCTGGCCGCCGCCAATCGTCGCATCTCGATTCTGTTGCCGTACAGTCAAGTCAACGCGACCGACGCCTCCGCCGAGGACATGGCGGTAACCAAGCGCGACTCGCTGGTCTCGCACATCGGGAAGCCGTTGCCGCAATCGCCAACGTCCCCGTTGCTCCCCGCCCCGCCGCCGGACCCGGCGACTCTCATTTCGCGCCCCCGGCCGTAACGCGCAGAATTTGGGCGAGGAAGGACGACGATCGCGACTTCGATTGGTCCAGTCGCCGTACGTCAGTTCACGATCCGTTCGTCGGCCCACTGTGCCGCTTCGCTGTAGAGCCCGGCCAGCGGTGCGCTAAGATCCGGCGCATCGTCCTCGAAGGCGTCCACGACCGCCCAGTCGCCCATTTCGTACGCGCGGGTGCACGCCAGAGCGGCCGCATGCGGCCCGGTGCCCTGCAGCAGCGCGTCTCGCACGTCGGCGCTGACGGGCAGTTGAGCGAGCACCTGCTCCATCGGCTGGCCGAGCAGCACGTCGATGCACGAGAGCAGGCCCACCATGAAGCGCGTGGTCGGATCGCCCGATCCGGTGCGCATCGTCAACAGTTCGCAAAACCGACCGCGAATCATGGCCTGCCGCACCACTTCATTGGCCATCGGACTCTGTGAGGCCACGGACGCCACCAGCATGACCAGGAGCCAGCGCGCGAGCGCTTCGCGCCCGACCAGGCGGATCGCTTGCGGAATCGAGTCCACCCGCCGCGCACCGAATGACGCCGAGTTGACGATGCGCAGCAGCGCGAGGGAGAGCGACGGATGCGAGCGAAACGCCTCGTCGAGCGCGCTGTCGCTGATGGTCTCGTTGCCAAGGAGCCCCATGATATTGAGCATCGTGGTCTGCGCCAGAGAGATCGCGCAGCCACCCAGCGTCTCCGGCCGGCTGAAGACGTAGCCCTGGAACAAGTCGCAGCCCAGGTGCTGGCACACCGTGCGCATCGTCCCCGTCTCGACCCGCTCCGCCAGCACCGTGAGGCCGAGGCCTCGCAGTCGCTGGACATCCGGCGCGATGTCATCGCCGGTCCGATGGAGCACGTCCAACTTCACGATCTTCACGAAGGGCAGCAGCACGTCGAGCGATGGACGCCCGTCGTAGTCATCGAGCGCCAGCGTGTACCCGCTCGCGACCGCGCGCGCGCACGCATCGACCACGGCCGGTTCCCCGTCGATCGACTCGAGCAGTTCCAACACGACCGTCGACGGGTCGAACACCTTGTAGAGTTCGTCCAGCAGGTGCTCGCGCGTGATGTTCACGAACGCGACCACGCCGTCGGTGAGCCTGTCGAGCCCGATGGACACGACGGCATGCAGCGCCGTAGCGCTGCACATCGCATCGCTCGCGATCTGTCCCGAGTCGGTGGCGTGCGCGCTGGCGCGATAGAGTAGCTCGTACGCCACCCGACGGTTGCTCGCATTGAAGATGGGATGCCGCGCGACGTACACGTTGTGCGCGGCAGCGACGGGATCAAGAATGGGGGGCAGGGGGGGCAGGATCATTTCACGATGCGGAACGCGGGCCGGGGTGGTGGCGTAGTCAATCAGGAGGCGGGGCGGGCGACATCGCTTGATTCGCGCACATCTATCAACGGAGTATCGTCCGGATCATGTCGCAACTGAGGTCGTATTTCACTCCGCGTTTCGCCTGCGGCCGACTCGTTCCGCTCCTGCTGACAGCATTGGCCGCGCTGACAGCATTGGCAGCGTGCGACCGGTCGCCGCGAGTGTCGGTTACCGACTCGCTCCTCGCCCGCGACCTCACGCTGGCGGCGGCGGCGGCGCCCTCGCAACTGCCGCTGTCGCTCTCGGACACCGCCATAAACCCGACGCCGCGCGCCGAGATGGTTGAGCCGATCCGCGCACCCCGTGCGCGCCCCGTTCCGCCAACGCCAACGCGTACCCGAGCGACCCGGGCGCCGGTGCCTCAGCCTGCCACGGCGCCCGAGGCGGCGACGCCTAACCCCATAACGGTGACGCCGGTGCCGATCGAGAGCGCCGTGGCTGCCAACACCGCGACAGGAGTCGGTCGTGGCGCCATCGGAAGCGGCTCGGCGCTCGTTGGCACGACCAGCGCGATGCTCTGTTCGCTAGCGAACCGTCCTGGGGATCGGATTGTGGCCATACTCAGTAACGACGTCGTCTCGCCGGACGGGGCGACGCTTCGGGCTGGCACACCCATTCTGGTGGAGATGGCCACGCCGACCGCCGGTAGTGATTTTGCCTTTCGGGTCAAGGCGGTTCAGGTGGACGGCGTGCTGATACCGATCGAAGGCACCGTGCGAGTTGATGGCGCGACGACCGAACGACGCGTCTCGAAAGGTGGAGATCAGGGCAAAGTGATTGGCGGTGCCATTGCCGGGGCAATTCTGGGGAGAGTGCTGGGAGGCGGAACGAAAGGCACGGTAATCGGTGCGGCGGGCGGTGCTGCCGCTGGCACGATTGCCGCCGCACGTAATACTGTCACTGAGAAATGTTTGCCCTCTGGGTCGACGTTGACCGTGACGCTCTCCGCCCCGCTGGTGCTCACCCTGGGAACTCCGTGATCGAAGTCGAGCAATACACCAAACTGTATGGGGACATGATTGCCGTGAACGCGCTGTCGTTCACGGTCAGAGCGGGAGAAGTGCTCGGTCTCGTGGGTCCCAATGGTGCGGGGAAAACCACCACGCTGCGCGCGCTCGCCGGCATTCTGCAGCCAACGTCGGGTCGCATTCGGATAGCCGGCATTGATCTGAAAACGCAACCCGTCGAGGCCAAGGCAAGACTCGCCTTCATTCCCGACGAGCCGCAACTCTTCGACTATCTCACGGTCACCGAGCACCTGCAGTTCGTCGCGCGCCTCTATGGTGTCGCCGATGCCGCACCCCGCATTCCGGTGTTGCTGGAGGAGCTTGAACTCACGCCAAAGCGTGATGCGCTCCCGCCCGAGCTTTCTCGTGGCATGAAGCAGAAGCTCGCGATCGCCTGTGGACTGCTCCATCGACCGTCCGTGGTGTTGCTGGACGAACCGCTCACCGGACTCGATCCCGTCGGTATTCGCCGCATGAAGGAAACCATCACCGCCCGCGCCCGCGAAGGTGCGTCGGTCGTGCTGAGTTCGCACCTGCTGCATCTGGTCGAAGAGTTGTGCACGCGAATTCTGGTCATTCGCCGCGGCCAGTCGGTGGCTTTCGGGACGATCGCCGAAATCGTGATGACACACCCGGAGTTGGCCGGCCGATCGCTCGAAGAAATGTTCATCGCGCTGACTGGCGACGACACCACCGCATTAGCCTCGGCATGAGCGATCGGGTGCCGTCACCGGCGGCGGCGCTGTGGTTCTTGTACCTGCACTCGACACGCAATCGCGTACGCGCGCAACTCAAACGCGTCCGCAGCCCACGCTATCTCGCTGCGGTTGTCGCTGGTGTGGCGTATATCTGGTTGGTGATGTTCCGTAACACGCGTCTCGACGGCGGCCCACTGGCGTCGGTCGTGCGCACGGATTTGATCCTTCCGGTGCTGGCGGCATTCCTCATGGTGTCGGCGGCACGCTGGTGGATTTTTGGCGCCGACCGCGGCACACTCGCGTTCGCGGCTGCGGAAGTGCAGTTCTTGTTTCCGGCGCCGGTGTCGAGACGCGCATTGATCAATGCCAAGCTGGTGCGCACACAGCTCGTGATTTTGCTGAACACCATCATCTTTGCGGTGCTCTTGCGTGGCGGTGGCGGGTCGGCACAAGGGTGGCGTCGCGGGCTCGCGCTCTGGATTGGATTTTCAGTGCTCGCACTGCACCGGCTCGGTGCGGCGATTGTGCGCGCCAATGCGCTCGAACATTCGCGACCCGGACAGCGACGAAGCCTGGTCCCGATCCTCGTTTTCGGCGCGCTCATGAGCGCGGTGGTCTGGGGGCTCGTCTCGCGGCTTTCAGTGCTTCGCGCCGCCAGTGCGCAGGGACTCAAGTCCGTCGGTCTCGCCATCATCGACGCGCTGCAGCAGCCTATTCCGTCCGCCGCGCTGTGGCCCGTGCGCGCGGTGCTGGCACCGGTGTTCGCGACCGACGCGCGCAGTTGGCTGTCCTCGATCCCCATCGCGGTCGGTTTCTTGCTGGTGCACTATCTCTGGGTCGTCCGACTCGACGCATCGTTTGAAGAGGCGGCGCTTGAGGCCACGCAGCATCGCGCCGAACGACTCCTGCGTTTCCGTTCCTCGCAGGGGGGAAAGACGCGCTCGCGCAAAGGGAAGTTGGCGCGAGTACCACGCCTGCCAACGTTTGGACCGCCCGCCATAGCGGTGGCCTGGAAGAACATTGTTGCCGCCATGCGTGGCGGCGCGTGGCGCACGCAGCTGATCTCGTTCACGATCGGCCTGGTCGTCATGGCCGTGGTCATTCGCTCCGCCTCCGAAGACGCGGCCGACTTGTTTCTGGGTATCACGGTGGGATGGGGTGCCATGCTGGTGTTCGTCGGACCGCTCTGGATGCGGTTCGATCTGCGCCTCGATCTGCCACGGCTCTCAATTCTCAAAACGTGGCCGCTGCCGGGACGTCAGATTGTCGCCGCAGAAATCGCGGCGGTGACGCTGCTGCATTCCATCACCATCTGGTCGCTGATGATCGTACCCATCGTGTTGGTCGTGATGGATCCGTCATTGCTCGCCAACAGTGGCGAGGTCGTTCCGATGTTGCTGACGGTCGCCATCGGCATCCCCATCCTCAATGCGCTCATGTTCACCGTCCAGAACGGCACCGCCCTCCTTTTTCCGGCGTGGGTCAAGCTCGGAACGGAGGCGCGAGGGTTCGAGACCATGGGACAGAACCTGCTCACCATGGGGGCCACCACGCTGGTTGCCGCCGTGGCGCTGGTTTTTCCTGTGGGATTGGGAGCGCTGGTGATGTTTTTCGGCCGCGCGCTCAGTGAATGGGCGTTGCCGCTCGCGACATTCCTGGGTGGTATCCTGCTATTGTTGGAACTGTGGCCGCTCGTCATCTGGTTGGGCGATGTGTTCGATCGGACAGACGTGAACGACGTCGCCGTGGGCGCCTGACCACGCGGTCCACGTCGACGCCTCCAGTCGGGGGTGTCGATCTCCTTCTCACTGTACGGTAGTGGCGCGACCCCGGTCGGCGCGCCATCCGTCGTTGCCTGCCTTCCGTCAATGTCGTCCGACGATTTCAAAATTCCCGACAGCGCGCCCGACGACGAGTTCGACGACTCGTCGGATGGACACCAGGTGCGTCCCGCCGTCTTCGTGACGACGCGCGAACCCGTCAACCTCACGGTGAAACAGTTGGACGACTCGCGCGCGCCGGAATCGTCGGCGCTCGCCGCCTACATTGACGGTCGGCTGGTTGCGCGAAGCGCCATGCCGGCTGAGGCCATTGCGCGCCTCGTCGACCTGCACCTGTTCGACGAGCCGGTTCGCCTTGGGCTGTTCGCGTACGAGGAGGAGCCGGGGCTGCAGTGCCGATTGTTTGCGCTGGTGCTGCGCACGTCGCTCGAGCCTGAGGCGCACGCCTCGGAGCCCTGGAAGGCCAGTGTGCCCAGCTACGAAGCGATGGGCGACCTCGGAGATCCTGACGATGATACGGACGATGACGACGACGATGACAGCGAGGAGGATGACATGATGCCGTTCGAGACCATCTTGCTCGGACACATCGTGCGCTTCGAAAAGGATCGTCAGCATCCGAACAGTCTGGCCTCTGAGGCCATCGACATTCTGCAGCGCATCATTCACGGCGCCGAATCACTTGAAGACGCCGACCGCCGAGCGATCGACGACCTGCTGGGCTCGTTGTAGCTCGCGGGCGGGCGGCCAGGGCCTCGGTGCGACCCGGCGTTAGCCCATTGCTGTTCAGTTTATGTAAATGTGTTAGATCAGCGGTTCACTCCTTGCAGGGAAGAGGTAGGAGTTGAACGTCATCCGGGCAGCAGGGAGCAGGAACAGATCCAGGCGTGGAGGGGAACAGGGGTGCCATTCGACTTTTAG
>JANLVM010000214.1:0-3846 GCA_031364015.1 Gemmatimonadaceae bacterium | reverse complement strand
GGCGTGATCGTGGTGATGAACCTCGTCGGAGTGGGGATTCTGCTGGCGGCTCGGCGGAGGATGGCGCGAGTGGCGGCGTGAAGCTGAAGGCGCGTCACGCGGGCTCCAGCAACCATTCGTACACAGGCTGGATCACGTCGCGACGTGACCGTGAAACGCTGGTCGTATCCCGCTCAAGCGTGAGAATCTTGGCTTTCGCGTGCGGATACGCTTCGGCCGCTGCGGTGAGCGCGCGCTGTTCACGCATCCGTGTGTCGGCGTCCGTGATGTCAGCGCACACCTGAATGAGTTCCTGACTGCCGTCGCGATGGTGGGCGAGCATGTCGACCTCATAGCCTCCAGCCGTCTTGACGTACGTGACATCGGCGCCGCGGCGCTCGAGTTCGTTCATCACGACGGTTTCCAGCGCGTGTCCCACGTTGGTGCGCGCACTGGCGTCGAAGGCTTTGATCAACCCGGGGTCCACCGGATACACTTTGCGCGGATTAGAATTTCGCTGGCGTTCGGACTCGGTGGCCAGCGGTACGGCCGTTATCAGAAATGCATCTTGCAGATGGCCGAACAGGGCATGGACGGCATCCTTCGCGATGCCCAGCCCCTGCGATTTGAGGTCCTGATGCAGCCGATGGACGCTGAAGCTCGCGGCCGGGTTGCGAAGGCATTGACGGACCAGCCATCGCAGCGCCGCAACCTGCGTGACTGCGTATCGCTCGACGATGTCGCGAAAGAGCACAGTATCCACATAGCCCTGCAACAGGTCGATGCGTACCGACGCGTCGAGACCCTGCGTTTCCGGAAAGCCACCTTCAATCAGATACTCACGAAACCGCTTTTCCATCAACGACCGCTGGGCTGATTTCCAGCGCTTCGGCTCCGTGGTTGGTTCTTCCCGGCGGTGACGAAGAAACTCGGGGAAGCTGAACGGCCGTATCACCGTCTCCATGCCGCGCCCCCGCAGTGAGGTATGCACTTCGCGCGAGAGCATCCTGGCCGACGAGCCGGACACGACAACGTCGACGTACTCGGTATCGAGTAGCCGACGTACGAATCGCTCCCATCCTGTGACCAACTGGATCTCATCGAATAGCCACAGCACGCGCTCGCTCCCGCGAAACTGCGGGTAGCGTCGGTAGTACTCCTCGATGAGGAAACCCAGCTGGTCGAGTCCGAGGTCCGCAAGCCGATCATCATCGAAGCTGATGTAGAGCGCGCGTTCGGGAGGGGCGGTGATCCGCCGCTCAGCGAGGAGCTGGTGCAGGAAGCTCGTCTTGCCGGTTCTCCGCATGCCGATGACGGCGTGCACCTTTTCCGGCACGGTGGGCAAGCGCGCGTCACGCCGTGTCAGCCGTGATCCGGTTACGGGATCGAGCGCCGCATTCAGCTTATCGGCGAGGACCGGGTGGATGCTCATGAAGTACACAATATACTGAAAGTGTCCTTTTTACAAGGACAGATAAGCAATTCTCGACCGACCAATGCAGGCTGGGGCGTGCCTCGCCCCAGGTGCACGATTTCTCTACTGTGCAATCCCGCCCAAATACTTCCCGTACCACGCCAGATAGCGGTCATACCGATCCTTCACAAAACTCGGCCGCGTGATCCCGTGAAACTGCCCCGGATACACCACCATCTGCGATGGCACGCCGAGTGATAAGAGCGCCTGGTACATCTGCTCACCACCGCTGATCGGCACATTGAAATCCTTTTCCCCACCCAGAAACAACGTCGGCGTCTTGATGCGATCGGCGTGCCAGAAAGGATACGACAGCTTCTCCCACAGCTTCGGATTCTTCCACGGCGCGCCGAGTTCGTTTTCGTATTGATAGATGTACTGGTCGCTGCCGTACATCGTGGTCTGCAGCGCACTACCCGCGCCACTGGTTCCCGCCTTGAATCGCGTCGTGGTGGCGATGGTGTAGTCGGTAAGAATGCCGCCGTAGCTCCATCCACCGATACCCATCCGCGTGGTGTCGACGACGCCTAAGCCGATGACGTGGTCGACGCCGGCCAGCAGATCCTGCACTTCCTTGTTTCCCCAATCGGCAAAGATCGCCTTCTTCCACGCCTGACCGCGTCCGCTGCTGCCACGATAGTTCACGGCGAGCACCAGATAGCCGTTCGCGGCAAACAGCTCGCGCTCGAATGAAAACGCGTGCTGGTCCTGTCCGTTGGGACCACCATGAATGCGCAGCAGCAGCGGATACTTCTTGCCCAACTGAAAGTCCGCGGGTCTCACCAGCAGCGCACCCACCGTCAATCCGTCCTTATTTCTAAAGGACACGTCTTCCGTCGTACCCACGCGAAGCGCGGTGAATATCGAGTCGTTCACATGCGTTAACACGCGCGCCGTGCCGCCACTCTCAAATGCGTGCACCTCGGCCTGACGTACGGCGGTGCCCGTGTTCAGCACCATGCGTCCACTTGGCGCCACATCGTACGACGACACGACGCGACGTCCGTCCAGCAGGCGCGTGACCGCACCGCCGGCGGCGGGCACGCTGGCCAGATGCACTGCGCGATCGTCGCCCAACAGGAACCGCAGCGTGCTGCCATCCGCGCTCCAGGTGAGCGCACTCACATCGCGATCGAGCGACTGCGCTACGTAGCGCACCGCTCCACCCGCACTCGGCACCACCGCAATCGTATTCTGCGAATACGCCGACAACATCGGCTCGCTGCCCTGCAGATACGCGATGAACTTGCCGTCGGGGCTCCACACCGGACCCGCATCGGGACCGTTCCATGTGGTCAGTCGGCGCGGTGTCGCACCTGGCGTCGCGTCGACGATATAGATGTCCGTGTTGTTGGCGCGATCCGGGTCGACCTCGCCGCGCTCGGTGACGAAGGCAATCTGCTTGCCATCGGGCGACCAGCGCACCGACGCATCGTCGTAGTCACCGGTGGTGATCTGCACCGACTTCTTCGTGGCGACATCCACAATCCACACGTGATCGCGCAGGCGATCGAGGTAACCCGTGACGTCTCGCTTGAAACCGAATCGATCGAGCACGATGGGCTTCGGGTTCTTCGACTTGAGCGAATCGGGTTTGGACTCTTCCGGATCGGGATCGTGCGACACTACCACAATGCGCGTGCCATCGGGCGACCATTCGTACTCGTTCACACCGCCCTTCAAGTCGGTGAGTCGCACCGCTTCACCGCCAGCGCGATCGAGCAACCAGATCTGTCCACCTTTCGACTCGTAGCGCCCGGACACGAACGACAGGTAGCGATTGTCCGGACTGAATCGCGGATTGCTTTCCGGTTCCGGCGACGCCGTCATGCGGAGCGTGCGTGTGCCGTCCCAGGAAACCATCCAGACGTCGCTGTCGGACTTGTCCTTAGCCGAGTCGGTGGTGGTGACCGTGTAGGCAATCCAGGCGCCGTCGGGGGAGATGCGCGCGGCGCCGACGTCACGTAAGCGGTAGGTGTCGGAGGAGCGGATGGGGCGCGGGGTCTGTGCGTCGGTTGGCGATGCCAGAACGATGCTCAGAGCCACCAGGAGCGAGGGGCTGCGAACGGACGTGAGTGTCATGAAGAGCAAGGCCAAAGGAGAGGTTCGTTGATATCCAGGATGCGCACGCCATCCGTCGAGACGTACGAGTAGTGCATATGGCCGCAGACCAACGGCGGACAATTCATCCGTCGCCAGATCTTCTCAACTACATCGGCGTTTTCGTCGCGCCAGTCTGCCGGTACTCCAAATTGCAACTTGGCCAGCGGATTGGATGATGCGGCGATGATGTGCTGCGGCGGCACATGCGTGACCATGAGATCAAGGTCGCGCCACGGGGTAGTGCGCGCTACCTGCTCGGGCGTGATGTTCTCCTCATCGAACCAGTCGAT